>DASWDX010000202.1:0-9746 GCA_036395055.1 Pyrinomonadaceae bacterium
TCGGCCGACGGCACGCGCACCACGCGCGTCATTCCGGCTGGCGAGATTGGGAACGTTCGGCCTATCGAAATCGTTGACGAGAGTTGGTACTCGCCAGAGTTGCAAATGCTGCTGCTGACCAGGCACAAGGATCCAAGGTCAGGTGAAGCAAATTACCGGCTAACAAATATCAAACGCATCGATCCGGAGCCTGCGCTATTCGAAATTCCTGGCGGTTACCGGACATTAGATAAGACTACGCCCAGGTCGCCTTCGCAGCCGCCCCGCGCCCCGAACAAGCCCAAGCCTGCGAAGAAGACGGAAGTGATTTTATGATTCAGAGCCCACCCCCGCACAGTTCTTAGTCAATAGATCGAGGCTTTACCGAGATCTGCTTTTCAAACGTTTCCCGCGCACCTTGCTCCGAGAAACCAATATGAGAAGTTTTGGTCGACGTGTGCCCGCTGTTAACAGGAAGGCCGCCTCGATCGTTATTCAATTAGGAGGTGAGAAATGCAAAGTCGTGGCGCCCTCTCGATTATTGCAGTCTTCATCCTTGTGATGGTGACCGCCAGCGCGCAAACCCGGTCTGACGCCGATGGCGCTTACAATCGGGCACGCGAATGGTATATCAAGGGAGACTTTGATCGCGCCATCGAGAACTTCACGCGCGCTATCGAGCTAAGCTCACATCCCGACTATCGCAATGGCGGGCGACGGCAGAATTGGAACGAAGAAATGCACCTCACTAATGCTGATTCGCATTCTGCTGCAATCGTGATGATAGATCCACTAACGGCTTTGGCCTTCGAGGGGCGCGCGCTCGCACGCTTTCGGACGGGAGACACGGAAGCTGCGATCGCTGACAGCGATCGAGCAATTGCCATCAACCCGGGACTCCTCCAGGCTTACCACAACCGCGGGATTATGCGTTGGACAGCAGGGGATACAGAGGGAGCCATTAATGATTTCGATCAGGTAATCAGGAAAAATCCGCTAGATTCGCAAGCTTTTAACACACGCGGCAAAGTTCGCATGGCGAAAGACGATCTGATCGGAGCCCTGGCAGATTTTGATCAAGCTCTTCAACTGGATCCTAGACGCGCGGAATTCTATTCAGACCGCGGCGAGGCTCGTGAGGAAATGGGAAATGTTGATGACGCTCTTCGCGATCTCGACCAAGCTGTTGCGCTCGACCCGCGCCTGGCGCGAGCCTACCACTGTCGCGCTATGGTTTGGCGCGACAAAAACGATCTGAACCGCGCCGTTGCCGATATGACACGGGCAATCGAAGTCGACCCGCAGTTTGCCGTAGCTTTTGCGAATCGCGGGTTAATCCGACTGGCGCTGGGAGAAGAGGACAAAGCGGAACGGGATTTCGCGGAAAGCCTAAGACTTGATGCAAGTCTCAAACAGACGTTGGAGCAGCGAATCCAAACGCAGAAGGCGAACCGCGAAAAGCGCCAGGAGAAGTGATACTTCACGCCGTCCACGTTTCGGTACGTCAACTGATCCTTTTCCCCTACTAAATCCCTGGTCGATGGGCCACGGCGGACTTCGGCCAAGCACGGGGCTGAGTTTGGAGTGTTATACTTCAAACACCTGGTGCTTTGCATATGAGAACGATTCGTTGGGGCATGATAGGTTGCGGTGATGTAACCGAAGTTAAGAGCGGCCCCGGGTTTCAAAAAGCCACGCATTCCAGTCTGGTGGCGGTGATGCGGCGCAATGGAGAACTCGCCAGGGACTATGCGGAGCGTCACGGAGTTTCACAGTGGTACAACGAGGCTGCGAAGTTAATTGACGATCCCAACGTGGACGCTGTCTACATCGCCACTCCACCTTCTTCTCACAAGCAATACACACTGATGAGCGCTGCAGCCGGCAAGCCGGTCTACGTTGAGAAACCGATGGCCCTGAACTTTGTCGAGTGTCAGGAGATGATCGCAGCTTGTCGGGCGGCCGGTGTACCGCTGTTTGTCGCTTACTATCGGCGAGCACTGCCACGCTTTCTTAAGATCAAACAACTGGTTGACTCGGGAGCGATTGGCGAAGTGCGGTTCGTCAGTGTCGCGCTCTATCAGCCACCGGATCGTGAGGGATTGAAATCGACGGCGTTGCCTTGGCGGATCGTTCCGGAGTTATCCGGCGGCGGGCTCTTCGTGGATCTGGCTTCCCATATCCTGGACTTTCTCGATTATGTTTTCGGACCAATCATTTCAGTCAAAGGCTATGCTTCAAATCAAGCGGGGCAGTATTCGGCTGAGGACATCGTTACCGGCACATTTCAGTTTGAGTCAGGCGTGCACGGCGTCGGCTCATGGTGCTTTACTGCCGCGAATAAGTGCGATGTAACAAAAATTGTTGGGAGCGCTGGAGAGATTTCATTTTCCACGTTTGATGCCGGGCCGATAATGTTGACTACGGCAGCGGGCGTGTCCGAGTTTCGCGTCGAATATCCGCAACACATCGAACAACCCCTTATCCAGACTGTCGTCGACGAGTTAAACGGCAATGGCATGTGTCCCAGCGTGGGTGAATCCGCCGCGCGCACTTCCTGGGTCATGGACCAGATGCTCGGTCACCTGCGCGGCTGAGCCGGCAATAGAATTTTGGCAGTCGATAGCGCACATCGTTGGCAGGTTTCGCTTTCAACTGCTTATGGAACAAATCCGCCCGCGCCCAACTTGCCGCTTAGGTGCCTTATCCTCTCCGACAGGGCAATAATGTTTTCCAGATCGCGCCGAGCCTTGTTGGCTTGTTGGGTCTCAAGGACAGCTGCTTCTTTAAAATAAGGGTTGTCCGTAAAATCGAGAATCAGGCGAGCGAGAGCAACGATTGGTGCTTTTAGCTGGCTTGCGTTTTCGACAGTGTATTTGAAAGATTCGGTTGTCTCAGCAGAAGCCGGTAGCGCCAGGTTCTCTTTGAGCCTTTCTGCACGTTTGTTTATCTCGGTGGTCGCCTTCCTGACGAACTTGAGATCCAGGTCACGGTTTCCGAGAGCTAAGAGACCAAGCTTCTTGTTGACCAGCTGGATGTGGGTAAAGTCCTCTTGAACCTGGGCCAGGGCTAGCTGTGGACTGTATTTGCGCGGCCTTTTTTGTTTGGCCATTATCTGCAACATTCGCAGATTGAATGACCGGCGGGTAATGTCCTGCTCATCAGACTCGCGATCGCGGTCTCGATCAGGTTGCTGCGAGAATACGTTTGTGGGAAGCGCCAGTGCCACGACAAAAAGGAGTCCCACAGCAAATTTCCAATCTGAGTGGAGTACGCTGCCCATTGATTTGTCCATCACGCATCGGATCTTAAGAATGAGTTTAGCGACCTCTTTCCGCATCATCAAGGTGACTGATGCTGTCTTAGGCTGACCAGTTTAGGTTCTAGAAATGGCCTCCAGTTCTCCATCATCTTGCTCAACTCAACAAGTTCTTCCTCGCCTAGGTTGACGAGTGGCGGTCGCACCGGGCCACCGGTCAGACCTACGATGTCCATGATCGATTTGACCACCGATACCTCATAACCTTTGCGCCGGGCCCGAAACGAGTAGTGAGGCACCACGTAATTCGACATCAAATGATTCAGGCGCTCGGTTTCACCCCGCGACGCGGTTTCATGAATTTCCACCGAGAGCTTTGGAGCAAAGTTGGCAATGCTCGATGTGTAGGTGCGAATACCCAGGCTGTAGTAAGCGGGTGCCAGATCATCGCCGGCGCCTCCGATCCAATGCAGTCTGTCGCCCACACGATTGATGATCATCTGGTAACGCCTGATATCGCCGAGCCCATCCTTCCAGGCGATGAGATTTGGGATGCTGCCCAGGCGCTCGACAAAGCCTGGGCCAAAGTTAACCCAGTCTCTTGCATAGATAAGCATTCCTAAGCTTGTCGCGTCACCTATAGAAGAGTAGTAATGCCGCATTCCTTCGTCATCGGCATTGGGGTAATAGGGAGGAAAGGCCAGGATACCGTCAACCCCTGCTTTCGCCGATTGCTGGGCCATTTGAATAGCCAGCTGTTGGTTAAATCCGATGGCCGTTAATACAGCCACCTTGCCGCGCACCACTTCCAAAGTTGTTTGCACCACCTGCCAGTGCTCCGATGGCGTCAGCGAATACATCTCTCCAGTGCCACCAGCCGCAATCACTGCGCAGATCGGTTGTTCGAGCAGATGCTCGAGATTATTTTTCAAACCGTCGAGATCCAGCGTGAGATCCTTTTTAAGTGGTGTGACGGGAAAAGCGATAACGCCGTGTAGTTTGCTTCGAAGTTCCTGGGGATCCATCTCAGTGCTCCCGGGGACGATAGATTGCGGCATTAACTCAGCCGCGGATGTTGCGCGGATTAACGCGAACAGAACTAATACGAATCAACACTAAAATAGTCTGGCGGATTGTTCCGCGTTTGTCCGCGTGAATCCGCCGCCAAATCACCAACGAGGTAACACCCGCTTCCACGTAGGATCTACGTGCTTCTGCATTTCGGCTTCGTCGTCACGCTTACGGTAGGAAAGTTTCGCATAACGCTCTCGCCCGCGCGCCAGCTGATCGTAGTCCAGCCCGACGCCAAGTCCGGGCTCATCCGAGACTTCTACATAGCCGTCTTTAATCGGGATGCGACCGCCGGCAACAATTTCATCACGCGCCGACTGCCAGGGATAATGCGTGTCGCAGGCATAAGTAAGGTGCGGAGTCGCTGCCGCCACGTGGGCCATCGCCATTAGCGACACACCAAGATGACTGTTCGAATGCATTGATAGACCGAGATTGAATACTCGGCATAACGCTGCAAGGTTTTGTACCTGGCGCATGCCACCCCAGTAATGATGATCGCAAAGGATGATTTGCGTCGCGTCCAGTTGCAGACTAACAGGTATATCGGCAAAAGAGGTTACCGCTACGTTCGAAGCTAAAGGAGTATCTACTCCAGCGGCCAGCAACTCCTTTCTCACTTCCGCCATGCCTTCCAGCGTTGACGTTGGATCCTCCAGGTATCCGCCATCGGAAAGCTCGGTTTGAAGTTGTTTACCTATCGAGACCGAAGTCTCTACCGACCACGCGCAGTTTGGATCGATGCGCAAGGCCACCCCCGGCCCAAACTCCTCTCGAAGCAGTTTGATTGACTCAACCTCGAGCTCGGGCGCCAAAACCCCGCCTTTGAGCTTCACCGAAGCAAAGCCATAGTTTTTGATCATTTGCTTAACTTCACTTACTAATACTTCGGGTGTCATCGCTTCGCCGTACTCATCCGCGCGTGCATCTGTGCCTTCGCCGCCCCCGCCCTTATGCTTGAAAAATGCGTAAGCTGAGAAGGGAACTTTATCCCGCACCCGGCCGCCGATCAGATCGCAGGCCGGTTTGCCGATCGACTTTCCGATCAAATCCAAACAGGCAGTTTCAATCGCAGCGTATGTGCGGGTGGTAGCGTCGAGCGGATTTTCGCCGGGTACGAGATAAGTTTGAGAACGCGTGAACCCTTCACCCTGTCCTTCGAGCAGGGGCATGAGCCGGCCGGTCAATCTGTATGCATCAGCGCCTACTACCTGGGATCGCAAAGCCTCCAAAGCCTGGGCAGGTGCGTGGCCCCCATAGGTTTCAGCGATGCCGACTATGCCGTCTTCGCTCGTGAGCTCAAGAATGTTGCGCAAAGCGTATGGGGCATGCAGCCCGTAAGAGCTGCGTAAGGGTGGGTCGGCTATAGCGATGGAGTGAACCTGAAGGTTGACGATTCGCATGGTCCCTTATTGACGGCGCTCAAGCGATTGCAGGCTCAGGTTCTGGCCCGAGCTTTCGATCGTCCGTGGCGGTTCTTTCGGCGATGAGGAAAATGTACGCGAAAATCCCAACGACTAAGATCGCTCCGCCAATACTGAACGCCAGCGAAAATGATTGTGTTTTGTGAACGATGTATCCGGTCAGAGCCGGAGCGATTATGCCGCCGAGATTGCCGCCAAAATTCTGGATGCCGGAGACAGTACCGACCAGCGTTCGGGAGCAAAGCGCCTGCGTCAGCGTCCAGGTGTTCGGCGAGGAAATTCCAAGACCAGCGAGGGAAATCGTCAGCATCCAAACGGCGGTGGTTTTCTCAGTTACCAGACCAGCGGGAACGATAAAACAACCGATCAGAAGGCCGACTACGATGAACGTCTTGCGCACTCGTGTCTCGGAATACCCGAGTCGAATTAAAAAATCGCTGGCAGCACCTGAGACCAGAATAATCCCGGACATTGCAAGGAAGGGAAATGCTGTCCAAAAAGCCAACTCTTTGTCGGCGAGTTTGCGCTCAATTACCAGGTAACCGGTAAGCCATCTGGTGTAGAGGAACCAAACATAGTCGAAAGCGAAGAAGCCCAGGAAGATGCCGAAGACCGTACGATTTTTCAGCAATGCCAGGCCGGCGAGAAAGGAAGGGCCTTTCATATCCGAGTCCATTGAAGCGACATGGTTTGTGGTGACGGAACTCTTGTCCCATTTGCGCAAAAACGCAAACCAGGGGGCCAGCCAAATTAATGGCACAAGGCTGATCACCAGCATGAAAAATTTCCAGCTGTAACGTGCGAGCAGATAAGCGCCCAATGCACCGATCAACGCCTGGCCCAAACGGACTCCGGTTAAGTAGCTCGCTGTGACCGTGCCTCTTTCCTTGTTCTGAAACCAGTTTGCAACGGCCCGAGCGCTGGCAGGGAAGGCGACAGCTTGACCCACGCCAAGCAGCATCTGTAGCAGGATTAGAGGAACCAGGCCACCCGCGAAGCCCGTGAAAGCCGACGCGGCGGACCACAAAACAAAACCCAAAGCATAAGCTTTCCTGACGCCAAACTTATCAACGATCCAGCCTGCCGGCATTTGCATGAAGGAGTAGGACCAGAAAAACGCCGAGAGCAGGACGCCCATTACAGCCGGTGAGAGATGGAGCTCCTTGATCATGAAGGGCGCCGCGACCCCTAGCGCCCCGCGTTGGACATAGCAAATGATCATTCCGGTGATCAGGAGAATCATCAGCCACCATCGTTGGGAAGATCCGCGTAGGCTGGTATCTGGCTTCAAGCTCGCCACCCTTCGTTTGGAGAATAAACTCCTCGAATCTGCTTCTGATTGTCTATGGTTTCTCTTTGGATAGTGTCCTGACTTAACGAAATTGTAGGGGCGCCCCTCTGTGGGCTCGAATCGGGCGAAAAGGGCGCCCACGGCGGGACGCCCCTACAGAATTAGGACACTACTTCTCTTTGAGACAATTTGTTAACGGTTTCTATGGTTGCACAGAGACCAATCGGAGCATGTCTGCTTATTAAGGGGAAAGACGGAATCAAAAGAATCAAGGTGGTGAAATGCCTGCTCCATTCACCACTTTCTTAACCTTCTGTTATCGAACTTTACTTCGTCGCTGGGCCACGAAGCACTTTCGAAATACTCAGCATCGAGCGGAACTAGAAAGCGAAGCTGCCATAGAAAGCGCTGTTCTCGCCAGACCTTTGCCAGGGATCGCCAGCATCACCGCCTTCGTAAAGCGCCTGTGTCGTAAAGCCCACTTTGCGATTTTCGAGCGGCACGAGTGGCGAATACCAAACAAGCTGGGGCATCTTGCAACAGAGGTCGTCAGGCATCGCTTCGATATCGATTGCAGCAAAGCTCCTGGCGCGGACCTTATATGCTCTGCCTTTGTGCTCAAAACTCATAGGACCGCGACGCACCGAAATGATCTTACCGAGAGATGTACCGTAGCGACTCTTCAACGCAGCTAACATTGCCCGCGTTTGAGCGTCGGAAGCATTCTCCCCGATGATGATCTCCGACCGTCGCTGAGCGTTGTTTACAGCCAGATTCTCAGCGGCACTCACAATTGCCATGGCACGAACGCCCTCAAGGTCCACGCCTTGCCATTGTCCGGATTTCACATTCCAGGCCAGCAACGCATCGCGTCCCGTGGTTGTCATCTCGCCGTTG
Organism: Pyrinomonadaceae bacterium; assembly: GCA_036395055.1. Lineage (GTDB taxonomy): Bacteria > Acidobacteriota > Blastocatellia > Pyrinomonadales > Pyrinomonadaceae > PSRF01. The sequence goes on from DASWDX010000202.1 coordinate 7,922, forward strand.
TAGTGACAGGCTCCGGCAAATACACTTGCCGTTCGTACTTCAACGTACTCTCCTTTCACCGCTCCATTTTCAGCTCGTGAATTGGGCGCAACTAATGCGGTCAGGCTCGATAAAAGTCCTAGTAACATCGCAACAAACCAAAATCTTCGCATCTTTAAACCTCCTCTAACACAAACCCTGCTTTACCGTCACACGCCATAAATGTCACCCCTAATCATACACTCTCGAGCGCTGAGCTGTAACACATGCGACCAGGCACACAGCGATTGGGATGAACTCGCCCACCATCCGGTCCAATGACTTGCTGAGTTTCTCGGCACCAGCAGTGGTTGCTGGCGTCAAGATATTGGCTGGCATCTCTGGCGATGCCGTCAACCATAAAAAACTTTTTGGAACGCAGTGCACCGCAAAAAGGAGAACGGACCGCTAGCGACGGGTCTGGTTCCGGATCTGCGACTTTGTAATCATCTGTCTCAGCCATCTCAATTACACCTTTCAATGTTCCTGCGTTCTATGCTGCCACGCCTGCGGCCTTTGCAAGGGCACGGCGAACCAGCGTCTGCGCGAGCGGAACTTTATAACCATTCTTTTCTAGGGGTTGCGCGCCTTTGAGCGCGAGCCGTGCAGCTTCCGCAAGCACTTCTGCGTTTAGGGATTTGCCGAGAAGAAATTGCTCTGCCTCGGGAGCGCGCCAGGGAATTGGCGCAACGCCGCCCAACACCAGACGCGCCTGGGCGACAGACTTGTTTCCGCTCAGTTGAACCGCAGCTGCAACCGAAGCCATCGCAAAGTCCATCGACTCTCTTTCTCTGAATTTGAGATAGGTAGAATGAGCCGCAACGGATGACGCGGGCACCTGGATTTGCGTGATGATCTCGTCGTTGCGGAGCACGTTCTCGCGCCGGATATTTTGGTCCGGCAACGTGAAAAACTTGTCGAGCGGTATCATCCGCTTACCGTCGGCGCCGACGACTGAAACACTAGCCCCAAGGGCAACCAGCATTGGCGCCAAATCGGAAGGATGAACAATGTAAGACGGACCTCCGCCAAGAATCGCGTGGTATTTGTTTTCGCCGCTGGCGGCATAACACTCTGACCCGCCCTTTTTCAGGCAAATCACTTCTTCAAGTCGGAAATACCAGCAACGCGGACGTTGGCAGAGATTTCCGCCAACTGTGCCAAGGTTACGAATCTGTGGTGTGGCGACAGAGTGCGCAGCTTCAGCAAGGCCGGGAAAGCTCGCGCGCACAACCGAATGTTCCTCCAGTTGCGTCAGGGTCACTAGCGCACCGATTGTCAGTCCCGTCTTCGCGTTACTCTGAATCTGATCGAGCCCGCGTATGTTTTTAAGATTAACAACCCGCGAAGGACGCGTCGTGTAATCTTTCATCGTCGTTAGAAGATCTTGTCCGCCGGCGATTGGCCGCGCGGCTTCGTCAACGTCGGTCGCCGCGGACGCCGAGTTTAATAGCTGGACGGCTTCGGCGATCGTGGTTGGATTGGCCCATTCAAATGCTTTCATGAATCGGTCCTCCCTTTGGTCAGGGCCGTCAATATCTTATCTGGAGTGATTGGCAAGTCGTGGACGCGCACGCCGCAGGCATTGAAGACGGCGTTTGCCAGTGCGCCGACTGAAGGAATGATTGCGGGTTCGCCTACACCGATAACAGCTTCGCGTTTGTCCTCGTCGTCAATGATCGCGACGAGTTCAGGTATCTCAGCACAGCCGGGCACCTTGTAATCGCCAAACCCGGGGTTGAGTTGGATGCCAAGATCGGCGTCCATAACGCGTCCCTCCCAGAGAGCCATGCCGAGCGATTGAATC
>DASWDX010000203.1:0-5086 GCA_036395055.1 Pyrinomonadaceae bacterium
CCGAAGGACCGGAAGTTAGTAGCCCCGTCCGTGAGGACGGGGAACTCCATGTTCTGATAGCCCGAAAGGCCCGAAGGGCCGGCACAAACCGTGGCGCACCTTCGGTGCTCAGGTAACTAACGGTCACATCTCCCCGCCCTCACGGACGGGACTACTAACTTCCGGTCCTTCGGACCTAAGAGTTCAAACTGAACCACTACGTTTGTGCTGGTTTAACTTGACAATACCATTCATGAAGTTAAGGTAATGATAAATCATCGAACCAGTTAAGAACTAACATGATGCGTGAAGAACGAAGCCAGAGGTAAATTGCCGACCAACGATGAAAAATGTTTGACGCGGCGTCAGATGCTTAAGACCGTTGGTGGAGGGGTCGTGGCCGCCACCGTGGGTGCAGCCTTCCCCGCCACGTTCGCCTCAGCCGTCTCGCGCTCTGCCATCTCCGAGTCGCCGATTACTGAAGGGTGGGCCAGTCAGGCTGTAACCCCTCGCGCGGCGGCGTTCAATCCAGCTGATGTTCGGCTCCTTGAAGGGCCGTTCCGGCAGGCGCAAGAACGTGATGGGCGATACCTGCTGCAACTTGAGCCGGATCGTCTCCTGCATAACTTCAGGCTCAACGCCGGGCTGACGCCGAAGGCCGCAGTCTACGGCGGTTGGGAATCAGCAGAACCATGGGTGAATATCCGCTGCCACGGGCACACACTGGGGCATTACCTGTCGGCCTGTTCACTCATGTTTGCGTCAACCGGCGACCAAGGATTCAAGCGGCGCAGCGACTATATGGTAATGGAATTGCGCGACTGTCAGGACGCCGGCAAAAGCGGGATAGTCTGCGCCTTCCCGGATGGCGAGGCGCCGTTACATGACATCATGGACGCTACGGGTTTTGTGGGTGTGCCCTGGTACACCATGCACAAGATATTTGCCGGGTTGCGTGACGCCTATCTTTATACCAACAACCGGATGGCGCTGGATGTACTCGTGAAGTTGTCAGATTGGGCTATAGCTCACACACAGAAACTCTCGGACGAACAGTTCCAGCGGATGCTCGATACGGAACATGGGGGAATGAACGAGGTGCTCGCGGATGTTTATGCCCTAACCCACGAACCCAGATACCTGACTCTCGCAGAGCGTTTCTGTCACCGCGCACTGCTGGACCCGCTCGCCCAAACGCGCGACACGCTTGATGGCCTGCACTCCAACACACAAATCCCTAAGGTCATCGGGTTCAATCGGCTTTACGAGTTAACTGGGCAAGCAGATTACCGCACGGCATCCAGCTTCTTCTGGCGCACAGTCGTAGACAATCGCACATTCGCCACCGGTGGCAACGCAGACCGCGAACACTTCTTTCCGCCCGCAGACTTCTTTCAGCACCTCGGTTCTGCCAAAACGATGGAGACGTGCTGCACCCACAATATGCTGAGGCTGACAAGAATGCTCTTCGCACTCAACCCAACGGCCGACTACGCCGACTATTATGAACGCGCCCTCTACAATAGTATCCTCGCTTCACAAGACCCGGATTCGGGGATGATGACCTATTTCCAGCCAACACGTCCCGGGTATCTGAAACTCTACTGCACGCCGACCGACTCGTTCTGGTGCTGCACCGGTACCGGGATGGAGAATCATGCCAAGTATGGTGACTCCATCTACTTCCATGAGGCCAACATTCTTTACGTCAATCTGTTCATCCCGTCCACTTTGGCTTGGAGAGAGAAGGGACTGACAATCACGCAGACGACCCGATTCCCTGAGCAGGACACAACGCGGCTGCAATTGACTTGTCAAAAGCCGGTGAATCTGACGCTGAACGTTCGCCACCCTTCCTGGTGTCAGGCCGTGACGATCACAGTCAACGGACGCCGCTGGGCCACATCTCGCCAGCCGGGAAAATATGTCGAGGTAAACCGTCTGTGGCGCACCGGGGACATCATTGAAGTTCACCTGCCGATGGTGCTTCGGACGGAACCGTTGCCGGGACACTCGGACGTGGTCGCGATCTTGTACGGGCCAATCGTCCTCGCGGGCAGACTCGGACGGAAAGGACTTACGCCGGGGGCGGACATCATCGTCAACGAGCGCACCTACGGCGACGTTCTGAATGACGAAGTGGACGTGCCGCGACTGTTGGGTGATGAACAGGAGATTGTTAAGCAGATCAAGCCGTCAGCAGGATCGGCACTGACGTTTCATACGATGGGGATTGGAGGGATAGGGGGGATCGGGCATCCCCATGACGTGAACCTCATGCCCTATTACCGCATCGCGCATGAGCGGTACAACCTCTATTGGAAAGTGGTCAAGCCAGGAAGTAGAGCAAAATCGGTAATGCCAGACAGTCTGATCGCAGGCTGACCCTGGCGCACCCTTCATTATGCATAAAGACACTTGTTAGATACTCAGTTGTACAAACGCCGGACGGTAATTAAGAGTTTAAGCTGTGCCGCTGTGGGTGTCGCGCTAGGCGCCGACAGGAGTCTCGGCCGTGCGCTCCTTTCAGCAAGTCATGAATTTGTAAGTAAGCGTCCCGCAGTTGGACAACGCAAGTTCGTGAGCGACGCCGTCGAAGCAAAGATCGTCGAACTAAAGAGTGCGATTGCGGACCCGGAACTCGCCTGGCTATTTGAGAACTGCTTCCCGAACACGCTCGATACAACGGTCAGCTTCGGCACGCACGAGGGCCGACCGGACAGCTACGTAATCACCGGAGACATAAACGCGATGTGGCTGCGCGACTCGACCGCGCAAGTCACACCCTATCTGCCTCTCGCGCGTGGAGACCGGAAGCTCAAAGATATGATCGCCGGCGTCATTAACCGCCAGACGCGCTGTATCCTAATTGACCCTTACGCAAACTCCTTCGACTTCGGCGCGAAGGCCTGCCCGTGGGGCGAGAACGACAGGCCCTCGAATCGGGCGGAGTTGTGCGAGCGCAAGTGGGAGATCGACTCGCTCTGCTATCCGGTGCAGCTCGCACATGCTTACTGGAAGACAACCGGCGACGCTTCCTGTTTTCACGCCGACTGGGTGCAAGCGAACAAGCGCATTGTGCAGACGTTTCGCGAGCAGCAGCGAAAGAAGGGCCCTGGTCCCTACTCTTTTAAAAGGACCACTGACAATCCGATTGACACGTCGCCGTTCGAAGGGCGGGGTAATCCGACCAGAAGTGTGGGGCTGATTCACTCAGGCTTTCGGCCGTCGGATGATGCCTGCATATACCCGTTTCTCATCCCCTCGAATTTCTTTGCGGTGGTTGCGTTAAGCCGTCTTGCGGACATCTTTTCGGTGGCACTGTCAGATAAGTCGTTCGCGCGAGAGTGTCAGGACCTGGCGCAGGAAGTAACAGCGGCACTCGAGGCCTTTGGCAAAGCACGTCATGCAAAGCACGGTTCAATTTATGCCTATGAAGTTGATGGCTTCGGAAATCAGCTTTTCATGGACGATGCAAACGCGCCGAGCCTTCTATCGCTCCCTTACTTCGGCTGTTGCGCCGCTGACGATGTTACCTACTTGAATACGCGAGCATTCGTGCTTAGCGATGACAATCCGTACTTTTTTCGCGGGCGCGCGGCCGAAGGCATCGGCGGGCCCCACGTCGGGCTGAACATGATCTGGCCTTTGGGAATCATTATGCGCGGGTTGACCAGCCGCGACGACCGCGAGATTCTTTTCTGCTTCAAGATGCTGAAGACGACGCACGCGGGAACGGGCTTCATGCACGAATCGTTTGAACGGGATGACCCGAAGAAATTCACGCGCTCCTGGTTCGCGTGGGCCAACACGCTGTTCGGCGAGTTGGTGTTAACGGTTCATTCCGAACGTCCACAACTATTGCGGCAGACGCTGCTGCAGTAGTTGCGAGCAGCAATTAAAACACGAGGGCCGGAGCCCCGAAGAGTCCTGGTCTGTGAGGTTTGAAACGAGTGCCAAGTTGCGCGATAGGGCCTTACACAAAGCAAACAAACGGGCCGTCGTGGCAAAGGCTGACAGTTGCCTTGATGCTTGTTTGCCTTGCTTCACATGTTACGAATGCCCAGCAAGTGATTAGAGTCACCGAGGTCGATGCAATCAATCCAGCCGAAGTCTCAATCGCCATCAATCCGAAGAATCCAGATAACATTGTTGCGGCTTCGTTCCAGACCGGGCGTCCTCCGCGACCGCGTTCCGGAAGTTATAACTATGTCTCCATGAATGGCGGCAAAACCTGGAAGACCATTCCAGTTGAAGATCCAAAAGCTCTGACTCAGGGCGACGATACAGTCTACTTTGGCAGTGACGGTACGGCCTACCATGCGCATCTCTCTTTTGTCGGAATTCGCGTTGCCAAACCGCTTCGTGCTGAAAGCGGGATTCTGGTTGAGGCGTCAAGAGATGGCGGACTGACGTGGAATGAATCTGTTCCGGCTATCAATCACATAAACTCCGTCACTCCGTTTGAAGACAAGCCGGGCATTGTCGTAGACAACGCCGTGGATTCCTCGCACAAAGGAAATGTATATCTGGCGTGGACTCGTTTTGATACTTACGGCACAAGAGATCCCGAATGCCGCTCGCAGATTCACTTTTCACGCTCGATTGATGGCGGCAGGACTTTCTCGATGCCGTTTCGTATTTCAGACACTGGAGGCGATTGCCGCGACGGCGACGACACTGTCGAAGGAGTGGTTCCGTCTGTCGGGCCAAAGGGCGAAGTTTATGTTATTTGGGCCGGGCCACTCGGTCTTGTATTCGATAAATCGCTTGATGGTGGTCTGACGTTTGGCAAGGACAAAGTTATCAGAGCAACGCCGGGCGGCTGGGACTTTTCAGTAGAAGGTCTCGATCGAGCGAATGGAATGCCGGTTACCGGAGTTGATCTGAGTAGTGGTCCAAACAAAGGCACGCTCTACGTCAACTGGATTGATGCGAGCAACGGCGATCCGGATGTTTTTGTCATATCTTCTCGCGACAGCGGCGAAACATGGTCTGCGCCAGTTCGCGTCAACGACGATCCTTTGAAGAATGGAAAGGCGCAGTTCTTCACCTGGATGTCTGTAGACCCAATTGATGGTTCGGTGAACGTAATCTTTTATGACCG
>DASWDX010000204.1:0-10846 GCA_036395055.1 Pyrinomonadaceae bacterium
GCCTTCGAGACCGACACAGGGATCGGCAACCGATGTGGTGACACACGGAAGAGGGAATCAGCAACGGTCTGTTGATTCTATTGACGCCCTGAGTCGAAGCCGAAAGGCTTTGCTAGGGAAGGCTGAGAGGTCTTCTCAAGCTACTCGGATAAAAACGAGTGGCACCCTTTGGACGGACCCGCCGAGGGGGGCGAATGGCTCGACGCAAGTTGAGCCGACGTTTTCGGGTCGTAACCGAAGGTGGAGGAAAAGCCACCACAACAAAAACCTAACGGCACCGCGTTCGAAAGAACGCGAGGATTGGTAAAACAATTCGCGTGCTGACCGAGGACGGACTGACCGCAGTTAATCCTCGGGATACAAACCGGCAGCCTAGTGTGTACATGCGAAGCTGCCATCCTTTTAAAAGCTTCGGCGATTATTAGGAAACGGATTGCGCTACTTTCGGTTCGCCGGAGGTAGCGTTTTCCGTTTTTGGTGTTAACACAAGATAAGTTTATTATAAGCGCTTCTACTTTCAATTCATTCGACGCCGCGCAGACACTTGCTGTCTCCCTTTGAGTCTGCGTGCATTCCAAAGGAGATGAATCAATGACCGAAGCAAGAATGCAGGAAACTCCAGAATACAAACCCGGAACTTTTTGCTGGGTTGAGCTGGGTACTACCGACGGCCAAGCAGCGAAAAAGTTTTACACCGAGTTGTTTGGTTGGACCTTTACCGAAAGTCCGGTGGGGCCGGGCATGGTCTACGCAATGCTGAAGCGGGATGACAAAGACGTCGGCGGGCTGTACCAAATGCCCAGCGAGATGACCTCGCAAGGCATTCCACCACACTGGTTGTCGTATGTTTCAGTGGCGAGTGCAGACGAAACCGCCGTAAATGCAAAGGAGTTGGGGGCCACCCTGCTGAAAGAGCCGTTTGACGTTATGACTGTCGGCCGAATGGCTGTGGTTCAGGATCCAACCGGAGCAGTCTTTGCACTATGGCAGGCGAGAACGCACAAAGGCGCGGGCGTAGTGAATGTGCCCAATTCGTTTTGCTGGAATGAGCTTGCAACTCCCGACACAGAAAAAGCGGGAGATTTTTACGCTGGGCTTTTTGGTTGGGGCAAGAACGTTCAACAGATGGGACAGATGACTTACACGTCATTTATGAACGGCGATCGACCGGCGGGAGGAATGTACAAACCAGGTCCTGAAATGGGGAACGTCCCACCGCACTGGCTTGTTTACTTTGCCGTCGATGACACAGATGCCAAGCTCAAGCAGGCCGGCGAACTCGGTGGAAAAACCCGTGCGCCCGCAATGGACATTCCGGGTACTGGACGCTTTGCGATAGTGGAGGATCCGCAGGGTGCGGTTTTTGGGATCATCAAACTTGAAAAGCCACCGGCGTAGCCCATAACGCTGTAACACGTGCAGTGAAGGAGCCGCGTTCCGTTAGGGACGCAATGTTTATAGTAAGCAAACAATCAAAAAGACTTTGCAGGAGCGGCAAGTTACATTAACCCCAAACTTGCCACTCCTGCAGTTGCAAGCCGATTCCAGCCTGTCGCCTTAAACAGCTCGCTCCTGAGAGCTACGTCAGAATATGAAATCACGCCTCGTCTGGCTTCTCCTGTGTTGCATCTGGGGCTCGACCTGGCTATTCATCAAACTTGGTCTTAATGATCTTCCGCCCCTAACATTCGCGGGCATCAGATTTGTAATTGCCGCGATCATCCTTTTCTCGCTGATCGCCGGGCGGCGTGTGCCGTTACCGCGCAAGAGACGGGACCTGCTGCTACTCGCCCTGACAGGCGTTCTATCGTTTAGCCTTAATTACGGCTTGGTTTTCTGGGGAGAGCAATACATCTCTTCAGGGCTGGCAGCATTGTTACAGTCAATGTTGCCGGCATTTGGCTTGATTATCGCGCATTATTATTTGCCCAGGGAACGCATGACGCTGCCAAGAATGCTGGGAGTGCTGTTGGGAGTGCTTGGCGTGGCGGTCATCTTCTCCAACCAGTTACAAGTTTCCGGACCAGGGGCGCTGTGGGGCAGCGCGGCGTTGGTAGTCAGCGCCTTTTGCGCTGCATATGCAAACGTGCTGGTGAAAACCTACGGGTTGAATCTTCAGCCTTCGGTGCTTGCAGGCGGACAGATGGTTTTTGGATTGATTCCTTTAATGTTGATTGGCATTCCTCTTGAAGGAAATCCTTTGAAGTTTCACTGGACGCCAATCGCCTTGATCTCACTGCTTTACCTCGCGATCGTCGGCACCGTGATCGCGTTCCTCTTGTATTACTGGCTCATGCACAACATGGATGTTACCAAGACGATGTTGATTGCGCTGGTGACACCGGTAGTCGCAGTTGTTTTGGGTATGCTGATCCTGAAGGAGGAACTAAACTGGCGCACACTCGTTGGTGGTGTAATGATCATGTCGGGAATTGGTTTGATAGTTGTGCGGAAGGGGAAGACTAATGCAGTGCCTTTGAGTTGATGACGACCACACGGTAATCCTCGGAAGGCTTCGGCTTCTTCCTTGATGGGACACCTTCAAGAGTAATCTCAATGTCGGGTTCGAGTGCCCTGAGCCACTTCACTAAGTCATTTGGAGTTACGAGCGGAAAGAACATTGCCTCACAAAATAGCTTTTTGTATTCGACACCCGCAGACCCTCGACTAGCAGCTAGAACCGCTAAGACTCTGTTGCGAGCGCTTTCAGCATATCGATATTGTAAAGCCGAAGCCTTTCGCGATTTGGGAGGATTACTATCGAACATGAGAGCAGGCTGCCCAGTTTTCTGAATGTATGCCTCGTGACGAATATCATCTTGAATTTTCGCGGCCTTGATCTCAGCAGCTTTGAAGACCTCGATTCCGCGTGGGTGATTCGTCGCATACACAAGGAAATATCGGATCGATTCTTTGTTCGGTTCCAAGATTACTGCCGCCGACACATACTTGAAACCACATAGCTCTTTTAGACTCTGCGAGTACTCAAGCACGGCTTGTTCGGCACGTACCTCCGCAGGAGTTTTTCGCAGTTTCTCAAGGACCCCGGGTCGGCCGAAGAGCCTCCGATAACTTTCAGCACGATCTTCTTGGCCTAAAAAACGGTTAATGTCCCGTACCATCAAGGTAACTAGTACTTCAGAACTGCGTCCATTCAGGAAAGATTTGAGTTTCTCCATCGGAACCTGAGCCCAACCGGTTGGATCGAGAAGGACGAATTTGAATGGATCCTTGCCACCACCTTTAGCAATCCGATCAATATCAGGAATCGTGTTAATAAATTCGCCATGGAGCGCGTGCACTTCAAAATCTGAGGACGTTTCACCTGCGGCGAATCGTTCGAGTTCCGCAAATGCCACGTTGTTTTGTTCGACAAGAACGCATGTAACATGAAGATCTCGTCCATGCACATCGCGCAAGCCCACCTGGGTCCGACGCAAGGCGTCAATGGCAATAGCGAACGAGGAATCAGCATGTGAGGGATCTTGAGTCTTCCAAGGTCCTGCAAAGCCGTCAACATAGGCAAGTGAATCCCACATTCTGCCAATTCTATACGCCAACTCAGGTAGATACTCTTCGAGTAAACTATGCTTCACACGGGCTGGCTCGCGGCCGCCTTCGTAATTTGAGAGGTCAACTTTAGGCATGAATTGGAGGTGAGTGGGGCACCCCGTCCCAGGTGGTTCCTTCAAGAATGCGGCCAGCAAGTTTCTTGCTAAGCCGAACCATCTCAACTGGTCGTTCGTTGCGAAGTTCGAGGAGCCTTGGTCTGGACGTCTCGTTAATCAGTTCCGCTGGTACCCAGTGGCCCCATTGCTTAAAGTGAAATGGCACATTGGCTGCTTCACACTGACGCAAGAGACTTATAGCCCAGTCCGGGTGCATGGGACGAGACTTTCCTCCGCTTTCACCACCTGTTATCACCCAGTCAATGGGATGAAGACCTTTCTTTTTGAACCAGGGTCGCAAATTGATCTGACCGAGCAATGGTTCGCATGAGAGAAACCGAACGGCAGCCGCGTTCTTCAAAAGGAACGGCAGCCGCTTTTCCGCAAGGGTCTGGTTTTCTACGCTTGTACCCAACCAGACGTTTGCAGGCCAATTGTCGTGCCAGGGAACAAGTCTTTCGATGTTCTGTGGGCGCTTCGTCAGAAGAAGCCAATCGAGATTCGGCGTTTTCTGGATAAGATCCCAGAGACGTGTACGTTGCTGATTTAGATCAGGCCGCCACTCGAAAACATCAGCCATGCTCGCACAAAATACCCTTTCACGAATACCGGCGAGTCTAGCTTCTTCATTCCATCTCAGCGGTTCGGCCCAGTGCACTTCGCCAAAGAATCGGCGCGGAGCTGCGGTGCCCCAAAGCTGGTGTCCCATTCGCTTCGCCCACAGTTCCGCATAGCAGTTATCGCAAGCAGGCGAAACCTTCTTGCAACCCCACCAAGGGTTGAATGTGTGGTGCGTCCACTCAATATGGGAGTTCTTTGCCATTACGAACGGATTGTAGCTTCAAGGCCGATTCGATAGCGAACGTTTTGTCTCAGTTAAAGATTGGCCACCTATGAAAGAGTTTCTGTAGCTGTATAGACACCTTCAGTTTGGGCCAGCAGATAAGTCTCCACCGCGCGTCTCACAAAATCAATTTCATTTGCGGGATAGCAGTCCGGCAGTTTTCGCAACTGCTCAATCTGATCCGGCTTTAACCAGAATCCGCCAATCTCCGAACCAAAGAGATTTGGGATGGCCAGCTCCAGAGCTGTTCGGTGGACTGCACGTAAATATCTTGCTGACTGCGATTCGATATGCACAACACAATCAGTCAGTGCAAACGCACACAGCTTGAGGTCTGATACGTTGTTTCGAAAAACAAGGTCTTCGCTGTTAGCGATAATGCTCATACTCGCAAGGGAACGTCCAGCTTCGGTGATTGTGCTTTGCCCAACTCAGGCCGGGGCTGGAGTTGAATAATTACGAATCAGTCCACGCACTACACCCTGAAGTTGAAGCCTGCCCGGGGTCTTGATAAATATTGGCTTAAACTGCGGGTTGGCTGGTTCTAACCGTATGAAATCAGGCTCACGATAAAACTTCTTCACGGTGGCATAGTTTCCATCAATCAGCGCTACTACCATCTGGCCATTCTCAGCTGTCTCCTGGGACGACACGATGATTATGTCGTTGTCCTGAATGTTCTCTTCAATCATTGAATCGCCGCGCACACGCAGCGCAAACATGCGACCGCGGCCAATCATGCTCTTCGGAGCAGAGACGGTTTCATGAGAGAGAATCGCTTCTATTGGCTGACCAGCCGCCACCAGTCCCAGCAAAGGAATTTCATAATCGTCAGCGTCACTCTCCTGGTTTGCGAGTTTTACCAACTCAATGCCGCGACTGACGTTGGGAATACGTTTGATAAGCCCCTCGCGCTCGAGCGCCGACAAAATACTGTGGACGCTTGCCGAGGAGCTCATCCGAAAATGCTTGCCGATTTCGGCAATTGTAGGAGGCTGGTTTTCAGTCTCGATATAGCGGCAGATAAACTCGTACACCTGTTTTTGCCGTGCGGTTACTGGCATCTCCATTCCCTCCCGTCAAAAAATCTTGCCCTCCACGGCCCGTTGTGATATTTTCGGGGCGTGGCGAAAATCAAGCGAATATTATCGAATATGAATAGTGACGTCAAGAGAATAGAGATAAGGTACTGATGAATGAACTTCACTCTAATTAGCACCGCGGCTTTAGCCCGGTGACCAGTCACTTCCACCGGGCTGAAGCCAGTTGCTAATGAGAATGCCGATTGAAACTGCACCAGTACCGAGACAAGCTACTGCTTGTCTTTAGCCGATGTGGAAAGCAGGCTGGGTGAAAGAGATAGACCTGGAAAGTCTTGGTTCTACTTAATAACGCGAGCAAGCTTTTTGAGATCATCGACGAAGCGACGATGTTCGAGGCGGCGGGTTTCCTCATCGGGAGCTCGGAGAATTGAAGAGGGATGAACGGTGGCCATTACGTAGGGAGCAAGAGTGGATTCTATAAACTCTCCGCGTTGTTTGGTTACTCGAAATTTTGGGCCGAGCAGTGCCTGAGCTGCGGTGGCACCGAGAACCACAATTACCTTTGGCTTAACAAGTGCGATCTCGGCCTCGAGCCAGGGACGGCAAGCAGAAATTTCCTGAGCGTTCGGTTTTTTGTGGATGCGGCGTTTGCCACGCGGCTCCCACTTGAAATGTTTGACAACATTAGTGACGTAAGTTTGAGAGCGGTCGATGCCGGCTTCTTCCAGGGCGTCATTGAGCAGGCGACCGGCGGGACCAACGAATGGATGGCCAGTGAGATCTTCTTCATTGCCGGGTTGTTCGCCGACGAACATGACCACCGAGCGGCGGCCCCCTTCGCCGAAGACGGTCTGCGTGCCTCGTTTCCAGAGGTCGCAGGCTTTGCAATCGGCGGCGGCCTCGCGCAAAGAAGGCAAGGTTAGTTTGTCAGGAAAAAATTCTTCAGCGGAACCATTTGAAGGTTTACGTGGCATGTGTCAGTTTTTGTAACGCAAACTATTAGTTTGCGTTGGAGTACGTTGCCAAAGATCGCAAACTAACAGTTTGCGTTACGACTATCAGAGTTATAAAACATGAGCGCCGCATTTTCAAAAGCTGAAATCGAATCTGAGCTTACTTCGCGCTTCGGTTCTGCCTTCAACCTACATGAAAAAAGGACTCCGGATGTAATCTCCACCGGCATTCCGCAAATCGATTCATTTACGTTCGGAGGATTGCCACGGGGCGCCATAACCGAGGTCTTCGGACCACCATCCTCGGGTCGCACAAGCTTTATGCTCTCCACCCTGGCCCATGCAACCAATCATGAAGAAGTTTGCGCGCTCGTAGATACAAACAATGTGTTCGATCCTAAGTCGGCAGTACAAGCGGAAATAAATTGTGAGCGACTACTCTGGATACGTTGCGCCAATAATCTCGAGCACGCATTTAAAGCTACCGATCTATTGTTACAAGGGGGCGGTTTTGGACTGGTGCTGCTCGATCTGGGAAACGTTCCCGCAAAATCTTCCAGACGGATTATTTCCTCCTGGTGGTATCGCTTCCGTCGCACACTGGAAGCCACCCCCACCACGCTGGTGGTAATTGCGGAAGACAGTTGCGTGCGATCATGTTCATCTTTGGCGTTACAGTTAACAGGAGAAACTTGCTTGTGGTCATCGAGCAGTGCAGTACTGAAAACGGCGAGCGATGGATTTACCGCTGGATTTAATAATGGCAATACTCGCGCGTTGTCCCGCTCCAGCTCTTTATCATCGGTTCCCCCTCCGGCAGTTATGAACCTTCGTCGCCGCCTGACTGAAAGCTCACTACCTCATTCAAATTTACTGCAAGGTCTGAAGTTTCAAGTGGAATGCCAACGTCCTCTCTATCTCAACACGCGAGACGAAGAGATTGTCGTCAAAGTTGCCCACTAAAAATAGGCCTCCCTGTCCCCCGCAAACTAACAGTTTGCGTACAGGAATTGGTTCAGGAACTCCAAATAGCGCGTTACAAACCAGCCTTGACAATCTTCGTTGATTTTCGCTAATCTTCGTCTACCGTTGTTTTTTAATTCAAAAACTCTGAAAAGTGCGATGTTTGCCTGCATTTATGGTCAGCAAGTCTCAAGTGAAGTGTCCCTGGCGGAGTTTGCTTATGCGTTTTCGCCTCTCGTGGAGGAGACAGCCTCGGATATTGTAGTGATTGACGTCGCAGGATGTGCTTTACGATTTGGATCTTCCTACGAACTCGCTAACGAGATCGAAAAACAAGCCAAACAATCGAAAAAGCAGGGCGGGCTTGGATGCAAGGTAAATGTCGCTCTGGCTGCGAACCCTGATGCCGCCATACACGCTGCGAAGTTTTGTCGTGGGGTCACGTTTACCGCTCCGGGAGAAGAACTCACCTGCTTCGGCAGCTTGCCGCTAAAAGCACTGCAACATTCGCTGGTCGGGATTGACGAGGATCGCGCCACAGAAATACTGGAGACTCTTAATCTCTGGGGCGTGCGTACCTTTAAAGAATTTGCAGAACTCCCAGTCGCCGGAGTTTCCGAACGCCTGGGACAGGATGGATTAAAGTTACGAGAACTTGCCGGCGGCAAAACCAATCGTCACTTAAAACTCAAGCAGGCTGCTCCTGTTTTTAAAAACTCAATGCAGCTTGAGTATCCAATCTCTCAACTCGAGGCCCTCTCTTTCATCCTGGCAAGATTGCTCAATCAAATCTGCGCCAGTCTGAATGCGTATGCGCTTGCCACGAACGCGTTGCAGGTGGATATGAAGCTGGAGAATGGCGCCTTATACGAACTCAAACTGAACCTGCCTTATCCGATGCGTGATCATAAAGTGTTTCTGAAACTTTTATTGCTTGATACCGAGCTACATCCGCCGCTGGCAGCCGTTGTCGGGATCTCGATAAATTGTGAACCGGTGAAACCGCGCGTGCTGCAGACGGGCCTGTTTATTCCGCTTGCTCCCGAGCCGGAGAAGTTGGAACTGATGCTGGCTCGGCTCGCAAAACTCGTAGGTGCCGAAAATATCGGATCGCCTGAGTTGCTCGACACGCATCGACCAGATGCTTTTAGAGTGAAGAGGTTTGAATTGAAAGAGTCGCAGCGGAGGAGAAGAAGGAAACAGCAGACAGCAGACAGTAATCAGCAGTCAGCAGTCAACAGGCAACAGTCAACAGTCAGTAGTTCGAAATCCGCAATCCGCAATGCGAAATCGGTGCTGGGTTTTCGAGTTTACCGGCCGCCTTTGCGGGCGCTGGTGCAAGCGGAAGGAGGTTATCCGAGGGAGATTAGCGCCTGGGATAAAAGCAAAAGTGTCTATGGAAAAGTAATTAGTGTCGCCGGTCCCTGGCGCACGACGGGCGACTGGTGGCGTGCGGACAGATGGGCCAGAGATGAATGGGACGTGGCGCTTGAATCCAAAACTCAGAGGTCAGAGATCAGAGGTCAGAGCTCAGAAGGTTCGGAAACTAAAGAAATGGGTGGACACGGAGGTCCGCCTTTACAGGTTCTTTATCGCATTTATCGTGAGTTGAGAAGTGGGACTTGGTTTGTGGAAGGCATTTATGACTGACGTTACCGATTGTTATCCGCAGATGAAATGAATTACATCGAATTACATGTGCGCTCCGCGTTCAGCTTTTTGGAAGGAGCATCGGTTCCCGAAGAGCTAATTGCCGCAGCGCTGGGATTAGAGATGCCAGCGATGGCTTTGCTCGATCGCGACGGCGTGTATGGCAGCCCCCGGTTTCATCTGGCAGCGAAGAAGAATGGGATCAAGGCGCATATCGGAGCCGAAATCACGGTCCGAAGTGCGGACAAAGTCCAAAGTCGAAAGTCCAATGTCCAAAGTCAAAAGCAAGACAGGCAAGCGGACGTTGGACATTGGACATTGGACTTTGGACAAAACGGTTCGCGCCACACGCCAAACACGTTTTCGATTCCGCTTCTGGTCCGCAATCGTACGGGTTATCAGAATCTTTGTCGGCTAATAACGTTGATGAAGTTGCGTGTGCCCAAACATGCGAAGCCAGGAGAGTGTGCAATAACTCCTGATGAGCTGGCAGCATATGCCGATGGATTGATCTGTTTGACGGGCGGGCACGATGGTCCGCTTGCGCAGGCACTTCACCACAAAGACACAGAAAACACAAAGGACGCACTGAGAAGAGCAGAGTGGTTAGTTTCTGTGTTCGGAAAAGGAAACGTCTATGCCGAGCTACAGCGCCATTTTAATCGCGATGAAGAAGCGCGGAATCAGGTAGTCGTTGAAATTGCACAGCGCTTGGGTTTGTCACTCCTGGCCACTAATGGCGTTTGTCACGCGAGTCCGGCACGCCGGGAAGTGTCGGACGTTTTTACCTGCATCCGAAATCATGTGCCACTGGAAACTGCCGGCCGGTTACTGGCGACAAATTCCGAGCGCTATCTGAAACCTGCGAAGACCATGAAGGAACTCTTTGCGGATTTGCCGGAAGCTATTCACAACACCGTAGAGCTTTCGTCGCGCCTCCAGTTTACTCTGGAAGATCTCGGTTATGAGTTTCCCAGGTATCCGGTGCCGCCTGGTGAGACGATGACTTCGTTTCTGCGGCAGCGCACAGAGGAGGGCGCGCGACGCCGCTACACGGGCCGTAACGGCCGGCCCGCTTATGAAGCTGCGCGAACGCAGATTGAGCGTGAGCTGCGGCTGATCGAAAAGCTGAAGCTTGAAGGTTATTTTTTAATTGTCTGGGACATTGTTCAATTTTGTAATAGACAGGGAATTCTAATTCAGGGGCGCGGCTCGGCGGCAAACAGCGCCGTCTGCTACAGCCTAGGCATCACTGCCGTCGATCCGGTGGGCATGGAGCTTTTGTTTGAACGCTTTCTTTCTGAGGAACGCGGCGAATGGCCGGACATTGATCTCGACTTGCCGAGCGGTGATCAGCGCGAGCGCGCGATTCAATATGTGTACGAGCGCTACGGAAAACTTGGCGCGGCGATGACTGCAAACGTCATCACTTATCGTGGCCGATCGGCGGCGCACGAAGTCGGCAAGGCACTCGGTTTTGACGACGAAACCCTTAGTCGACTTTCCGGGCTGGTGCACACCTGGGAATGGAAAGATCCAAAGGATTCAACCGAGCGCCAGTTTCGTGATGCCGGGCTCGATTTAAGAAATCCACGCATCAAGAAATTCTTTCAACTTTATGAAATGGTGCAAGACTTGCCGCGGCATCTGGGCCAGCACTCAGGCGGCATGGTGATTTGCCAGGGACAACTCAACTCCGTTGTACCGCTCGAGCCCGCGGCAATG
>DASWDX010000205.1:0-3168 GCA_036395055.1 Pyrinomonadaceae bacterium
TTTTTCGGTACGAAATAATGGACGCAAGACCACCGACAAAAAGATTGCACGCTACTACTCGCGCTTCAAAGAGTGGCGTGGTCTTGCTCTATGGTGTGACATGACGCGCGACTGGCTCGATGGCCAGGAACCTGCCGCCGAATCCGAAACAATCGTGCGAAGCTAATTCGATCCATAAAAATATTTCCTGAGTCGCATTGCCATCGCCCTTCTATTAACCTCACTAGCAAGTGTCACGGCCTTTGCCAGGGTTAAAAAAGAAAAGGTCACTTTCCCGACGAACATTAAGGTCAATGGCACGCTTGTAAAAAAAGGTGTCTACGATCTGAAGTTTGACGACAAGGCAGGAGAACTAACGATAGTGAAGGATGGCAAGGTCATTGCTCGGGCAAATGCCAGCGTCGAGAAGCGTGAAAAGAAAGCCCAGCAACTCGTAACCAGATCAATCGGCAGCGGTGACGACACACAATTGACGCGTGTCACTTTCAGCGGCGCGGATCACGACGTTGTTATCAGTGGCTCGCAGGCAAGTCGCTAGCTCACCATCATTCAACCCCATAAGTTTAGCTCCCGGATCGTTAGTTCCCGGGAAAGACCGTGAGGGACGGCTGGTCAAGGTTTGAATTCACCTTGCTGAAGAGACTAAGCCCTCCCCCACGGTCAGGGTTCTGCCTCGCGCCTCGCCGCGTTCTTGTTTATTCCTCGCTCATCCAACTACCTGCCACGCAATCAGGTTAAAGAAAGCTATGTTAAAGAAAGCTATTGACAACCGAGCGGGGCATCGGCGAATCTAAGCGGCACTTGTCCCTCCCCTGACAAGTTTGCAAGATAGTGCGGTATTTGCCTATGAAAAGAATTTCCCTCGCAGCATTATTGCTGGTTGCTTTACCAGCGGCGGGTGCGTTAGCGCAAACGTCACCCAAGACCCAAACCGGACAAACTCAAGACGCTTCGCCAAATTCAGAAACGCGGCCACGGAGAATTTCGCCACCGCCTGTGCAGGCTCCGCCGGCGAATCCAGAAGAGCGGCCGGCTGCTGAGCAGGAAAGCATCGAACCGGCCGCGCCGCAGGGCATAGTTGTCGGTACAAAGCCGGAAAGTCGGCCGCAGGTGGCTGGGCCTGCTGCTACTGAACGCCGCGTTGAGCCCGCTGCCGCCGGGTCGTCGCTTTTGTCGCCGCCTCAGGTTCAAGCTCGAATCGCCGAAGCAGAGCGGCTTTTGAAGTCGCGTCCTTTGCAGATCGCGATGACCTCGCCGTCGATTGAGCTTGTTACACTCGCGGCGCTGGATCGCACTTCCCGCATTCATTTGATCACACTCTATAAAGAGACTTTTTTGACTAAAGGTTCGGAACTGATACTGCCCAGTTCGCTGGGTATGCCCTTGAACGTCCGCATCCTGCGAGCAAATGGCGTCAACACTGCAGTAGCAGTTTTCGATAATGAAGGACGTTCCCTGGTACCGCTTGTGGTCGAGTTTCCCATTGAGAAGCGCGGCGTGTTTCGTGAGATGGCTTATTACACTTCAGCGCATCCGGCTCTGCTTTCACCAGATCTCTCGCGTTCCGGCCGGGCCTACGTACACAGAATGATCGATCTCGCCGCGAGGCGCCTGCGCGAGAAGGGCAATATTATCTCGCCGCAAATCATCGATGTAGCCGAGCGTCTTTGCCTGGTGGAACACGTAGATCACGATCGCTTTCGGCAGGAAAACCGTCTGGCGTTGTTTGACGAGATCTATTCTCTATTCGCCCTAAATGAACCGGACACTTACCGTTATTCAGTTAGCTCAGCAGGCGCCGGTGGAATGGTGCAGATGATTCCCTGGGCTTACAGCCTCATGAGACAGCGCCACCCCGGCGTAGGCTTGACACCAGACTTCGTTATCGGCATGCGCAATCACGCGAACGCACTCCAGGCGATGCTGCTATACATGCAGGACACCTGGAACGATCTTGCTGGGAATGAAGACGTGCAGTATGCACTCAGCACAAAGCTGGCTACGCAAACAGAATTGCTCGCTGCCGGTTACAATTCGAACGCTGCGCGCCTACCCCTTTACATCCGGCGCGGCGGCGCCTCATGGCGCATACTGATTCCGCGGGAGACGCAAGTTTATCTGCAGATATATAAGACGCTGGAAGGTCTTGTGCCGCAGAAGCCGCACGCAAACATGGCAGAAGAAAATCAGAAACCTGCGCATGCTACGGCTGCCGGCGATTCGCACTAGTTCTGGCTTCACGCTTTTCAGATACAACACGTCTGCTTAATTTGGAACCGCGAACTGTTAGTTTGCGCGAGATCGCCAACACTCAATTGAGTGGCAGCGAAACACTCGCCGCAAACTAACAGTTTGCGTTACAGCTGATACTTCTCGCTGCATGAGGTGGGCATGAAAAATAAGATTGCGGCAAATTTGACGCGACCTCGCATTCTCATCTTCTGTGTCTCGCTGTTATCAGTAGCCTCCGTCAGCATCGTTGGGTCGGTCGAGGCCCGACTCGTGATGTACGCAACAAAGCAAGCGGCGACGACTCAAACAGCAGCCGTGGCTCAAACCGCGCCGGCGGAAAAGAGAGTCGAGCAAGTGCAGAAAAACATTCAGGTGCTTACTGGCTTGCCGGTGTCACAACTCATTCCCGTGATGAATTACATGGGTTCTTCGCTGGGCGTTAAGTGTACCTACTGTCATGTAAACAAGGATGGCAACTGGAACTTTGTTTCCGACGAAAAACCGGAAAAGGGAACAGCTCGCGAAATGATCAAGATGGTGCAGGGAATTAATAAAGCAAACTTTAAGGGCAACCCGGCTGTCAGTTGTTTCACCTGTCATCGCGGTAATAACGAGCCGGTTCGTGTTCCACAGTTGCCGATTGCCGCACCTACACCATTTGCTGAGACTGCGGAAACGGCGACAAAGGAAACGCCTCCTACGGCCGATCAAATACTGGCCAAATATACTGAAGCACTCGGTGGCAGCGCCGCGATTGATAAGTTGAAAACGCGATCGATGAAGGGCACCTGGCTGACCGGCAATGGGATTACGCTCGGTTATGAGGTCTACCAGAGTGCGCCCGATAGGATCTACACAGTACTGAACACTCCCAAGCAAGGTGTCATTGAAAGAGGATTTAATGGCCAGATGGCGTGGGAAAAAAGCAATCGCGGC
>DASWDX010000206.1:0-7100 GCA_036395055.1 Pyrinomonadaceae bacterium
GCGCGGCACAATATGGTCAGCGCGTTTCGCAGCCGACGGAAGTTCGATCGTTTACAGCGCGGCGTGGAACGGTGCTCCCAGTGATCTCTATGCAACGCAGAAGGACAGTTTGGAATCACGCGCTTTGGAACTACCAAACGCAGAGATCCTGGCTATCTCTTCGCAGGGCGAGATGGCGGTGCTGCTGAACCGCAAGTATATGGGCCACTTCACCGCTCGCGGTACATTAGCGCGAATGCCGCTGACGGGCGGCACGCCGCGCGAAGTGCTTGAGAACGTGCAGGCGGCAGATTGGAGTCCGGATGGACAAAATCTGGCCATCGTTCGTTATGCGGAAGGCCGCAACCGCCTTGAATTTCCTGTCGGCAATGTCTTGTATGAAACCGCCGGCTGGATTAGCCACATCCGTGTTTCTCCAAAGGGCGACATGATCGCCTTTCTCGATCATCAATTGCAGTGGGACGATCGCGGCTGGGTGAAGGTGGTAGATTTGTCCGGAAACAAGCGATCGCTTACAGAAGAGTGGTCAGGTGCGGAGGGTCTCGCCTGGTCTCCCAAAGGTGATGAGGTTTGGTTCACGGCCGCCAAGGAAGGCGAGCCCTTTGCATTGCACCTGGTTACTTTATCGGGCCGGGATCGCGTACTCCAGCGGTTACCTAACGATTCAGTGCTTCATGATATCTCTCGCGATGGCAGACTCTTGTTGAGCGCTGTGCAGTTTTCCGGCGATGTGATTGGGTTGCCGTCAGGTGAAACGAAGGAGCGCAATTTGTCATGGCTCGATAATGTGCGCGTGAGAGACATTTCGACCGATGGCCAGACGTTTACGTTTTCCCACTTCGGCGCCGGCAGCGGTACAAACTATTCTGTTTATCTTCGTAAGATTGATGGTTCGTCCCCACCTGTTAAACTTGGTGAAGGAGCCGCCTGGGCGTTATCACCCGACGGAAAGTGGGTACTCGCTATCCTCTCAGCTCCGCCGCAAATTGTTTTGTTGCCTACCGGCGCTGGTGAGCTAAAACGAATCGAACGCGGCCCAATTGATATTTATGGCCTGGGCGCAAGCTGGTTTCCTGATGGTAAACAGTTGCTCTTCAATGGACGGGAGCCCGGCCGTACCATGCGGACGTACCGCCAGGACCTTGCCGGTGGCAAACCGCAGCCGGTAACTCCCGAGGGGATTACCGGCACCTTGATTTCACCTGACAGCAAGCTTTTGGTTACGGTCGATGAGAATGCGAAACAGGGGCTTTATCCGCTCGCCGGAGGAGAATCAAAAGCAATAGCTGGACTGGAAGACGACCTTGAAGTGATACGCTGGGGGCCCACCGCAGACTCGCTTTACGTCGCCCGCGTCGGTGAACTTCCGACGAAAGTCTATCGTCTTGACCTTAAGTCAGGTCGCAAAGAACTAGTCAAAGAGTTGTTGCCTTCCGATCCGGGGGGAATACTCGGGCCTATTCGGATTTTCATGACTGCCGACGCGCGAGCCTACGTTTATGGCGTCAACCGAACTTTTTCAAGCCTTTTTCTCGTTGAAGGGCTGAAATAATAGTGACGAGACGGGTTGATCCGGACGGTAGCTATTGTAATCCTGAAAACTGCGCGCTAGACTGCGCAGCTTCGGTCCTCGCGTAAATGTTTTGCCGCACCTTGATCTTAGATACTCCCAAAGAAAGGAAATAAATGCGCATGGATGCGAACGTAGCTTTTCGGGAGGTCGCCACCCTCCGCCTGAAATTTCAAATGAACAATCGTCTTCGGTTGGAATCCCTGGCTGCGCTGTCACGGGTCTTTCGCGAATATGACGAAGTAATATCAGACGACCTGCTCGCGTCTTTGGTTTTTGCAGTTCCTGATGAACTTCACACCAATGGTTGGATGACTGCTGGTAAGGACTATTCGGATTCGTTGGCGGGACCAAAAAACGTTCCGCCACCGGGACCAAAGAACGTTCCACCAGCGGGACCGAAGAACGTTCCGCCACCGGGACCAAAGAACGTTCCGCCAGCGGGACCTAAGAAGATTCCACCAGCAGGACCAAAGAACATTCCACCAGCGGGACCTAAGAACATTCCACCAGCAGGACCAAAGAACGTTCCACCGGCTGGACCAAAAAACGTTCCACCGGCTGGACCCAAGAAAAAAGCCTCCGGTGGGACCAGGAAAAAATCCTCCGGGCGGACGAAAAAGCGCTCCGCCGGCTGAACCCAGCGCCATCTCGTAAGACGAAGCTTCAGGGCGTTCTTAGCAATCCGGTCCTGGTCAGCAACAGTGATTCTCAGTCTCCACGCGCTGGGAATCACTGTGTCTTGGCATATGGAGGGCACCTCTTTAAAGCTCCGAAACAATGGTCAAATTCAAAGAAGAAGCGGCAGGCATACTTAAGTTGTCACTCTACGAGCGGCCGGCTTGCGAAGTTATGCTGCATCAGATGAGAGCTCACGACGGTTGGGAAGAGGCCACTGTTCGTGTGGAGGCTGACAAGGGCATTTTCGATTCCGTCTCGCAGCCGGATGTTCGCTCGGCCAGTATTTTGTACCTGGGTTGTTTCTCGAAGGTGATGGCGAGTTTTGATGAAAAGATCAGAACAACTATCAAGCCGCTCATCAAAAACTTTTGGTCGGTAGACCTCACTGAACATGCGGGGACACAATTAGTTCGATACACGCCAGGCGGTTGGTATGAAACACATCAGGATGCGGGCGCGGATTTCGAAGACAGATATTTCACTGTCATCTGCTATCTCAATGATAACTTCCTGGGTGGACGCACGCAGTTTCCCTATCTTCCCCACGCCGCAGTGCCCGAGGCTGGAAAGGCAATCGTGTTTCCTTCGAAATATTTTCACCGCGCCGAGCCCGTGATCGAGGGAGAAAAGTATGTTGTTGTTTCCTGGATGTTAGGGCCTGTTCCCATCAAATGGATTTAGCGTTTAAAACCGGCTACCAGCGCACGCATTTGAAGGCTATTCGATCCTCAAACACGCACGCATCAAGACCACTGCTCAGCAGACAACGAATTGCATCCTCGGGAGTCTCCACTATTGGCTCGCCCCTCACGTTGAACGATGTATTGAGCAGCATCGGCACACCCGTCTGCTCATAAAACCTCCTGACTAACTCGTAGAATCTGCCGTTTTCCTGTTGTGTTATCGTTTGCAGGCGACCACTGTTATCTACGTGGACGACAGCGGGTACGCGCTCTCTCTTCTCCTCCCTGAACTTGCAAATCCGCAGCATGAAGGGACTCGCCGGATTCTGATGATCTATTTCAAACCAGTTTTGCACTTCTTCCAGGAGGACCACCGGTGCAAACGGACGAAAGTCCTCGCGCCTCTTGATTCGCCTATTCAATATTTCTTTGGCATCGTCCCGCCGAGGATCACAAACGATGCTTCGTTGGCCCAGTGCCCGGGGACCCATCTCCGACCGACCATCAAACCAACCGAGTATTTTCCCTTCTTGCAGTAACTCGACTGCATCGCCGACGACATCTTGTGATTTTATGAAGTCAACACGAGCGGCTGTATCGATGGCAGCTGTAATTTCTGCAGGTTTGTAGCGGCGGCCACAAGCGTCATGATTCATGGGCCGATAAGTATTTTGTCCGGTGAGTTGCCAGAATCCGTAGTAGGCGGCGCCAATCGCCGCTCCGCTGTCTTCCGCAGCTGGCGTGATGAATATTCCTGGGAAATCTGACTCGCGAATCAGCCGTTCATTCGCGATGCTGTTCAAAGCGACTCCTCCGGCATAACAAAGATTCTCACCATCACAAAGACTACGAAGTCTCTGCACCAGGTAGACAAGGGCTTTCTCCAGCGCCGCTTGTGCAGAGCACGCGAGATTGCTGTACTCATCTTTGTGCGCCGGCCAGCGGGCATCGTCGCCGAACATTTTCGGAACGATATCCTTGAAGCGGAACTCGTTGTCGCAGATAGAGAAAAAAGCGTCCGACGAAATCGTACGTTTGCCATAAGGCGCCAATCCCATCACCTTGCCTGCTTCGGCTGGATCGCCAAATATTTGCTGGGCTACTGACGAGAAGATTCCGCCAAGACTAGCGAAGAAGGGCATGCCTGCGGGCCGCATGTCCAGCCAGTTTCCCTGTGCTACGAGATGCTTTTCGAGTGGCACGAGTGATGAACCTGCGGCGGCGTAAAGCGAGATGATTTCAGCCCCATCTGAAAGCCCATTTCGCACGACACCTTGCTCTTCCGGCAGTAAATCTTCAAACGGCGATCCCCTACCATCAACAACGAGAACCGCGGATTCTTTGAATCCTGAAGTAGCAAAGGCACTGACTGCGTGAGCCAG
This sequence comes from Pyrinomonadaceae bacterium, assembly GCA_036395055.1. Classification (GTDB taxonomy): domain Bacteria; phylum Acidobacteriota; class Blastocatellia; order Pyrinomonadales; family Pyrinomonadaceae; genus PSRF01. Next base: position 4,317 of record DASWDX010000206.1, read on the forward strand.
ATGGTGCGGTATTACGCACGTCGCAACTTCATTCAGTTCGAGTTTCAAAAGTGGATTACGCAGAATGTTGTTACGCTCGTCAGATGCCGAGCCGGCGACGGAAAGGACCACCAGATTTAAATCTTCTGGTCGTATGCCGGCATAGTCCAGGCAGTAAGCAAGACACGCTGTAGTTTCGGCGGCATAAACGCGATCGCGCTTGATTCGCGAGAGACGCTCTTCCTGGATAGCGGCAACGATTTCATCACCCTGCAACAAACACGCACCGCCATTGTGAGAAGCGCTGATGCCAAGTATCCAGGGTGATTCGTCTTTGGGCACGCGCGCGAGGGTAGCGGCTGCCCGCTGGTTTTTCAAGCAGGGGTTAGGAGAAGGGAATGTCAACGGATCATCATTATCACCTGGCGCTCTCGTCCACCATCAAACTCGCAGAGAAAAATTCCCTGCCAGCGACCGAGCAACAGTTTTCCTCCGCGGAATGGAATAGTGACAGACGAACCTACCAGCGTTGCCTTGATGTGCGCATCGGAATTCTCTTCTCCGTGACGAAAGCCCATGCCATGCTGAGGAATCAGAGTACGCAGAAGATGAAGCATGTCCCGCGGCACGTCCGGGTCAGCATTTTCGTTCACTGTTAACCCTGCAGTAGTGTGTTGCACATACAATACGACCACGCCTTCCTGTTCGCCGGAGGCCCTCAGCTTTTGCTGCACCTCTTCGGTAAACTCGACCAATTCTTCTCGTTCTCGTGAACTAACCTTCAAGGTGTGCAACATATTACGAATGTCCTGCTGACGTGAACACTAAACGAATCAGCACCACGATTCGCGACGGTTATCTTCACGGGTCCGCTCTTTAGTTCCCTGGGCTGGCGCGCGATTAGCGTGTCGTTGCTATATGACGAGAAGTCGATTGGTTTGAGATTGAAACTATGTCCATTCTGCTCAAACGTAATGCGTACGAAGTTTGGGTTGTAGTCAATCCCCTTGATATGAAGGGTGACGTACCTGCGTTGTGGGTCAAATTCGGCAGACTTCTGCCCCGCGCGAGTTTGCATTTCGTATCTTTGGCGCAAAGGGGCGAGGTCAGTCTCGGTTGATTCATTAACGTCGAGTAGTTCTGGCGGCAAGGGTTCCTCTAATATCTCAATCGCTACCGGCTCGCTCATTCCCGTTTGCTCGCCGCGTAGTTGGTTGAAGATGCGAATTTGCGCCTTGCCTAAAATCTGCGGTGTCGTTCTTACAAAGAACAACACTGGAGCATCGGCCGCGCTGGGCCCAAACTTCAAAGAGCTTTTTTCCACTGGAACAATGTAGCGGGCGCTACCTTGTTCAATGACGACAACGGTCTTTGCAGGATCTGGATCGAGCGTGCGGCGGTAATCCAGAGAGAGCATCAGAGACTGTCCTGCTCCGAGACGGGTCGGAGAAACCAGTAGCAGGCGGGGAGCGTTTGTCACAGGTGCTTCAGCGGAGCGCGCGGAATCAGTGATTGCGGCCTTTAGTAGAACTGCCTCGCTCTCCTGGCCGTTGGCACGCAATCTTATTTCCACTTCCGCTGGACCCATCATCAACGCAGCCGGCACGTCTACTTCCAGCATATCCCGGGCCGGGAAAAAGCCGGCGCCACGATTACGGTTCTCAAGGCGAAAGGGTTGATTGGTTACTCGTGTTTGCGCGTCGTAATAAGCGTCGCCCTGTTTAAAACGGATGAGCACGGCGGAATTCGGATCATCAGGGTCGGTTAGCGGGTTAACAGAGACGCGTACTGTTGCGCCCCGCTCAAGTCGCCAACCCAGATCGTTTCCCTCGAACCTTATACCCGACGGCGGTAAGGAGCTTGTGTTAATCGTCATTACTCCCACGCTGGCAACTCTCGGACGCATTGGCTTCTCTACGATTGTTAGCGTGATCGAGTTGCCGCGCTTACCGCGGTAGGAAAGCGTTAATTCTGCTTCGCCTATATGCAAACCCCTGGGAACCACGAAATTGACGCTCTGGTAGGCTCGCATTTGCATTCCTTCAACGGCCACCGTCGCAGTGACCTCACGGCCCGGGTGTCGGTTAGATATAAGGGTTGCCGTCACCGTACGTATTTTCGCCTCTTGTGAGACACCGTCCTGGGAAACGATTAGCTTGAAATCCTCGGCGGAAAGCATTAGCGGCGATGCGCCGCCCTCAATACCTTCCACCAGTAGCTGCATGATCTCTCCGGGGACAGCTTTGTCATAAGGTGCGACCTCGGTGACACGAAATGCACTAGACTGCTGGGCGCTTGTCAAACTTGAAAAGGATACCAGGCCAACCAGTAACAATAGACTGATGGAAGACGCCTTCATTTTCTCCTCCTTCGCAAACCGACATCTCTTTCGCTGTACGATAGGAATGGGGGCGACAAAATTTGAGTACATTATAACTGCGGCGTGAGGCGCACAGAAAAGCCCCGACGAGCCAATAGGTCCACACGATAATCAGAACGCTGAGGCAAATGCGATTGGCTGGTTAGGATAAGAGCTTAGTTGTCGGCAGAACTGCGGCGACGTAACAGCGCCCAGCCGAGGGGCAGAACTGCCGCGGCCAACAGAATTTTGATAATGTCGCCGGGAATAAACTTCAGAACAGTAAGCTGGAAAGCGACGAGCAGAGAGGTGTGGGTCAGCACCGAAAACCAGGCGAGACCGGCAAGCAGAATTACGATCGAACCCACAGCCATCGCCACGACTGCAGTTGAGAAGTGCTTGTCCCAACCGTTTTCAGCAAAAGCTCCGGTGATGAAAGCTCCAGC
>DASWDX010000207.1:0-4946 GCA_036395055.1 Pyrinomonadaceae bacterium
TTTCAAATCCTTCGGCCCGTACTTCTGTTCGAGAGCAATCAACCTGGGAATGCTTTGACGGCAGGGCTCGCACCATGTTGCATAGAAGTCCAACACGAGTACGGTGCCCTGGTAGTCCGCAAGTGTTGCGCGCTTCCCGTCGCTCAGCATCCAACCTAATTCGTTGCGCGCATTCAGCGGCGGCATGGGGAAGGTAGTGCCGGGCGGCCCCGGTGTCGTTTCTTTGTGCGTTTGCCTTTGATCCTTGCAGGCACCGATCGAGATTGCGAGTATGGCAACTGTCGTAAACATGGACAGCCGCTCACGCGCATTTCGTTTTTGAAGAAGACGATGTGCTGATCCGCTCAAGGGCAAACATTCTACACGCACTTGTTCCACTCCCCCCAGCTTAACTTCGGCCTCAGCGTCCATGCGTAATCTATCGACCCTTCTTTACGATTCATGATTTAACATTTACGATTCATGGCCATGGACTTCCCCCAAACCCAACGCACCACGCTGAAACGTCTTCCCAAACGCGGTGTTTACGACCGCGAGCTTGTTTACCAAATTCTCGACGAAGGATTTATCTGCCACGTTAGCTTCTCTGTTGATGATCAGCCTTTTGTTATTCCGACCGGTTACGCGAGGGTCGGCGACCAGCTTTACATTCATGGTTCCCAGGTGAGTCGAATGCTTCGCACGCTGGCGCAAGGTGTCAACGTCTGTGTTGCCGTCACCCTGGTTGACGGTCTCGTCCTAGCGCGTTCCGCTTTTCATCACTCCGTGAATTATCGCTCAGTCGTGATGTTCGGACGTGCAGTAGTTGTGGAAGATCAGGAAGCAAAGCTCGCCGCGCTATTCGCATTCTCTGAACACGTGCTTCCCGGTAGATGGAACGACGTGCGCGAGCCAACTGAACAGGAACTCAAAGCGACTACCGTCTTGTCGCTACCGCTTGTTGAAGTCTCGGCCAAGGTGCGTACTGGCCCACCAATTGACGATGATGAGGATTACGCCCTCAACGTCTGGGCAGGTGTTCTTCCTCTTAAGCTGGCCGCCGGAGAACCCGTCAGTGACCCACGTTTGCGAGAAGGTCTTGAACCGCCGGTCTACACTCTCAAGTACACGCGAGAAAAAGTTTGACTGCTAAAAGCGCCGTCACGCGAAGTCGCGAAATTCTTTGGCCGGCACTGGTGATAGCCGCGGCATTAGTTGTTAGCGCAATCGTTCTCCACCTTGAAGGACGCTTGTGGATCTGCTCCTGCGGAAGGTTACAGGTGTGGGCTGGCAAGGTGTGTAGTTCTGACAACTCTCAACACTTTTTAGATCCCTACAGCTTCACTCACATCCTCCATGGCTTTCTGTTTTTCTGGTTGATTGCCTGGCTCGCGCCGCGTCTCAAATCACATTGGCAGTTGACATTGGCCATCGCTGTAGAGGCATTTTGGGAAGTTTTTGAAAATACGGACTTCATTATCGATCGCTATCGCTCGGCGACCGCGGCCCTGGGTTATAACGGTGACACCGTCGTTAATTCGTTCGGCGACATACTTTGTTGCGTAGTTGGCTTCATCATCGCCCAACGTCTCGGCCTGCGCCGCTCGTTAATTGTGTTTGCCGCGCTTGAGTTAGTCTTAATCGTCTGGATCAGAGACAGCCTGGCCTTGGAAATCCTCATGCTGGTTTTTCCAATAGATGTCATCAAGAACCTGCAGATGTGCCAATAAAGACTCGCCCCGCCGTCGAGTTCTTGTCAGTACCGCCTGCGGTAGCGGGCGGGTCTCAGTCAAACTCGGGCAACTCGTCACTCTGGCCGTGTAAGACGTAATCGATCGCTCGTTCGACGCTTCGCTCATTCCATATGCAAGAAACTCGGTAGAGGAAGCCGCTACTTTGAGGTGCTAATCTGGTACTTCAAAAAGAATGGGAGTTTCAACCAGGCCTTACGATTGATGATTGAGGCGTGTCACTTGATGAATGACGATTGCTGATTACTGATTGCACACTGTAGCATATTCTCACACATGACAGACCCGGATCCTTACATTGGTCAGCTGCTCGATGAAAAATATCGCCTCGAGCGATTGCTCGGACGAGGCGGAATGGGGGCAGTCTACCTGGCTTCTCACCTGGGCACTGAGCGCTACGTAGCGCTGAAGTTGATCACGCCGCAGTTCATGCGCAACGAAGAGTTTGTCGCGCGCTTCAAGCGCGAGGCCCGCGCCGCTGGTCGCCTGCGCCACCCGAACGTTGTTGACGTTACCGACTTTGGGTTTGCCCATGTTGGAGCAGAAGCTGTCGCGTATCTCGTGATGGAATATCTCGATGGTTGCACGCTTGGCGATGTCCTCGCCGAGGAGAAGCGACTGCCGTTGGAGTGGGTGGTGGACATCCTCGAGCAAGTTTGCTCGGCAGTGCATGAAGCGCACCAACAGGGAATTGTCCATCGTGATCTAAAACCCGAAAATATCTGGCTCGAGCCTAACCGTTTGGGCGGTTATCGCGTTAAGGTGCTTGACTTTGGCATTGCCAAACTCGCTGAAGGCGACGCCGATGGCAACCAGACCGGCTCCTCGGGATTACCGGCACAATCTAAAGCACCAGCCGCACATACTGCGCAGCGCGTTGTGACTACATCGATCAGCGCGGACCAGACAACTGGTCTGCCGGCAGTGGAAACGGATCGTGGGGATCGAGAACTTGCCACTCTTGTTTATTCCAAACGCCCGGAAGCAGAGTTTCCTACCAAATACATTGCGGCCAGCGCCACGCAAGCCGACAGCGCCGCGGAAGATAAGAACACGCAACTCTTCGAGACGTCTTCGGCGAACGTTGACGCGACTACAACGGCGGTGCCTCAGCATTCCCGCCAGGCTCTTGACGATGATGAGCCAACGCTCATGTTTGGTAACGCAACGAAAAAAGCCCTGGACAACCAGCAAACGACCTTACGCCCCAATACGACGCGCGCCACGGATTTGACTCGCGTCGGCGCCATCATGGGTACGCCCGTTTACATGTCACCTGAGCAATGCGCCGGCAATCGTCTGGACGCCCGCTCCGACATCTACAGCCTTGGTGTCATTGCTTACCAGATGCTCGCCGGCGCGCCTCCCTTCGCGGGCGTAACTGGTAACGTGATGCAAGAGCATCTCAAGGTTGCGCCGCCGCCGCTGCGTGAACGAAACAAAAAAGTGCCAAAGCGCGTGGCGCAGGTCGTAATGACCGCGCTCTCAAAGAGGCCGGAAGATCGTCCGCAAACTGCGGCTGCATTTGCCAGTTCGCTGCGCGCGCAGGCCGACGGCATAGGCGCGCTATACCGCCGGGCCTTCGCGCTCTACAGCGAATACTTCCCCAAGTTTTTGCGCATGTCGCTAATCGCGCATATCCCAGTCATTATCAGTACGGTGCTGCTGATCGGGTTGGAGTTGGCAGAAAGGTATGTTCCCAAAGGCGGCATGGGAACCAAGGCTCTGTTCATCTGTGCTCTCGTGCTCGCAGGACTGCTGCAAGTTGCCTCCTACTTTGTGGCCTCGGCAGCGATCTCCGGCATGACTGCGATTATTGTTACGCAGTTGTCCGTCGCCCCCTTACGGCCCGTAGAGTTGCATAGTGCTTTCACCATTCTCAAAAAACGCTGGAAGCCGTTTCTGAAAACTGCCATTGGTGTCACCCTGCGCATCGTCATTGGCTTCATACTGCTGGTAATTCCCGGGCTAATCATGACCATGCGCTACGCGCTTTACGCGCCCGTAGTTTTGATGGAGGGGCTGGAGAAAAAGGCGGCCAGGCGCCGGGCGCGCGAGTTAGCCTCTCGGTCGTGGCGAACTATTATCATCGTCACGGTGCTACAATTTTTGATTCCGCTGGTTGTGAGCTTGTTTATTGGCCGGATAAGAATAGTATTTGGCGGCCATGCAGGTCGAGCTTCTCTTTCCGCCCGGATCACTGAGCAATTGTTGAGCCTCGTAAATATTTTTGTTGTCCCGCTGATGTCGATCGTACCGGCCCTGCTTTACCTGAAGATGCGGCAATTGGGAGGAGAAAGTCTCGCCGACGCGATCGCCAGGATTGAGGAAGGAGATGCCCAGGGCAGGGCCTGGCAACAACGCATGCGGACGCGCCTTAGCCTTCACACCCCGCGGAGCACTACACCTCGCAGTCGATAGGTTTGCAAACAACAATCAGCAAACTATTCGGCTCATGGTGGTCATGGCCTGAGTGCCTGTGTTGCTTTCAGTTGGCGTACTTTCATAGCAGCAATGCTCATCAGTAAGGAACGGTTGTTGAACTATGCTGATCGGGAGTAGCATTCCGGCATGAGAGAATTGGCGTTGATTTTCGCGTTAGTCTCTGCGCTCGGTTTCTCCTGGTGCGCCCACACAAATGCCGGAACAGAAGTATCTGCCACTTCCAGCGCGGCAGAATCCAAGGAGAGAAAGTCAGCGCAAAACTCCGCGACCTTGGCAGGAACAACCGATTCGCGCGCGCAACCTGCTACCGATTCAGCAAAGGGGCCGGCAAGAGTAGATTTTCCGACGCAAATCAGACCCATCCTTGAAGCCAGATGCCAGCCTTGCCACTTCAGCGGCGGGAAGGTCTATCAACGTATGCCGTTCGATCGTCCGGAGACAATAAAGACCCTGGGTACGAAATTATTTACGCGTATCAAAGACGAGAACGAACGCCGCCTGATCCGCGACTTCCTCGCACAGGACTAACAGATGGATTTACCTTCCGCGCAACACTGATCGGCATCCACGAAATCTTAGAGGTATCGTTCACGCAGGATCGTCAAGTGGTGGGAGAGATGACCCGCGACGATATAGGCGAGAGCGCGGACCGTTACCGGGTTGTCGCTGGCGATGCCGCTGCGCGACCAGGAATCGGCCGGGAGATTTCGGAAGAGGGAAAGGGTGGCTGAACGAATCGCGCGAAATTCATCCACGTGACTCGCCCACGAA
>DASWDX010000208.1:0-6104 GCA_036395055.1 Pyrinomonadaceae bacterium
TTTCAGCAGCATCAATGCCTGCTCCACTTAAATCTTCAACGTAAAGCAGAATGAACTCGCTACGTTTGGCTTCATCTACCAAGCGAACAAAACGCTGAAATACGATTCCTTCTCCAATACGGTAGCCTTTACCCTCCAAAAACGAAGCGGCGCGAGCGACATCTGATTGAGCATCTTGCTTAATAGCGGCTGGCACGTTCGGCACGATTTCAGCGTCCACAATATAGCTCTGGCCGGCAAGGTTAAGGGGTTTCGTAACAGTATAATTGTATGCGCCACTGATATTGGGCAGATAACTTTCAAACTGCACCATGTACATGCGCTTTAAACGCTGCTGCCTGTCAGCATCTATGAAGAAATGCTGTTCTACTTGTGTTCTGTCATACAGGATAAATTGTTGTGAGCCAACGTACTTGAAGGCCTTATCAAATTTCACGCGGATAGCTGGTAGAGAAGTTGAAGTGAGAGTCTGATCTTTGACACGCCGCGTGCGGTTGTTGGCAGCAGATTGAGCAAATGCACAAGTACACAGCAACAAACTGCTTGCTAGCGCGAATGTTAGTAAAAGGGTTTCTCTCAATCGGTTCATTTCCCCTTTTCCAATCTCAACGTAAGCCGCAGAAATGCTGGAATTGAGCCGCGCTGCGTACAACGCCGAAATCATTCAAGCCTCGCATGAGAGGCTGGCTAACTCGGCATCGGCTCGAATGAGTTGATATGCTGCGCTGTACGGTTATGAAATATCGGTATCCACCGGGCGACAACTGCGGAGGCATTCAAGCTGTCGGATTACATCCAAGGCTGATTCCGGTAGGGCCCATGCCGTTATTATGACGCCCGTTCACAGATACCCCGCCTTGCCCTCATCCATATCGCTTCCCTATCTGTTGCCGGACATCAGACAAATTCACCCCATTACTCCGCAGTACCCTCTCGGCAATGGAATGCTTCTCTCGCAGCAAACCCAGCAATAAATGATCCGTCCCAATATATCTATGCCTCAAATTCGTGGATTCTTCTTCGGCATATTTTAGGACACCCTTAGACACATCGCTCAAGGGAATTTCCACCGCCGTTGGGATTCTTCCCCCTTTAGTCATGTGCGCTTCAATCTGCTCGCGAAACATTTCAATTGAAACATCCGCAGGAAGAAAGCATTCCGCGAGACTCTTATCCTCACGAAGTAAGCCGAGTAATAGGTGCTCGGGTTCGATAGACTTTGAGCCAAACTGGCTCACCTCATACCGAGCGAAGAAGATTACTCGCCGCGCTTTCTCCGTGTACTTCTCGAACATCTTACTTAAGGCTAAGCGGCATAACACCGATGTTATAAAGCGGGCGCCCGCGAGCCGAGAGCGGTTAACTCCCGGTGTGTGATCCCAAAAGGAGGACATTACACATCGGACTAGACATTCATGTGCGCCAACAAACGGCGACCTGGACACGGAAGATGGCAGCCTCGGGCGACAGAGTGCACCGCGAACGCGACGACAAATATCGGACGGCTATGTGCTTCAGACACTATTGCACTGGGCCCGCCGAAGAAGATCGGACATAGCTATCTCGCGCTCTCACAGCAAGGTTGGGCTGATGCACGCGCACTTTGATCTGACGGCGCTCGCCGTTTTTGACAGCAGAGACTCCGGGATAATAGCCAAGACTGTATTGACGACGTAGCTCCTCGGCAATCCTGGAGAACGCTTGCGCCAACTGCGCTGGATCATTGGCCTGATACAGGTGGGCACCAGTCTTCTCAGCGAGCTCATTGAGATATTTGTCCGCTCGCTCATAGTCGGCCTTGGTTGTTCCGGGCGGCGGAATGCCGCCAGTGGCTGGGCCACCATAGATTACTTGTGAAGAGCTTCTGCCCGGGAAGGGCCAGTTGCTGCTAGTGCTTACGATTGTAATACGGCCTGCATTTTGGATGGCGCGCAGGTAATCGCTCGTGTCGTACTGAATCGGGTAGATCAGCGCGTCCAGCTCTTCGACCTCGCGTAGGGTGCTCTGATATGTTGCAAGGTAGCTTGACGTGTCAACGCCGTCCGTGAAAAGCACGATAGCTTTCCGGCCCTTTATCTTGTTCAAGCGCTCCTTAATAACGAGGTCAACTGCATCGTAGAGACGTGTGGAATCGCCAGCGGTAGCGTTCTCTATAATGACTGTACTGACAACGTTGAGGTCGTTTGTCGCCTCGGTCAGAAGAAGCACCTGATCGTTGAAGCTCACGACGAGCACGCGATCCTGGGGACGCAGTTGTCTTGCGAAAGCGATAGCCGCTTCTTTGATCTCCCACAGGTGGAAATGCGTGGAAGCCGAGGTGTCCAGGATGAGTGCTACCGTGAAAGGCTTTTCCGCAGGTTCGAAAAAGGCAACTGACTGCTCGATGCCGTTCTCGAACACGCTGAAGTCTTCTCGTCGGAGGTTTGCGACGAAATGGCCCTGGTGGTCCAGGACGCTCACGGGAACTGTGACGAGCGCCGTATCGACGCGCACGACGTCGCCCTCAGCCACCTCTTCTGGCCCAGGTGCGGCAATGGCGTTGGAAGCTGCACTCACCGGTGTACCGATCGTCATGCCGGTCAATGTCGGTGGGTTCGCTTGTGCCGTGGTATCAATCCCGTGCAAGTACGGAACGTCAGAATCCGTTTGTACTACGCCGGCCCGGCGCGGGCGCGAACCTGACGGAGCGGTTGCCGCAGGCATTTGCGCGCCGCTATTCACCGCTCCCGATCTCCCAGATGCTCTAACCGGTTTTTTGTTCGCCGGTACCAAACTCTCAGACTCAGTGTTCTGTTTTCTGGTAGCTACGGACCTCTCCGACTCTGTCGGCGCTCTTTTTTCAGGTATCGAACTCTCGGACCCTGTATCCAGTCGTTTGAGCACGTATGCGCCATGTGGGCAGGCCGACGTCGTCATGTAGGCTGTGATGATGTAGCCAGCCGGAATAGGCAGGCCCTGGCAGATCTTTACAGTCGCACCACGCGGCTTGATAAGTGTGCTTTTGCTTACCCTACGGTGCGTTGTTTGGCCGTGAGCGATCGGCGCCAGCAGCGTGACGCTCGAAAGAAGGAAGAGAGAGGCGACAGGCAAGTTCATATCGCTACCTCCGACACTGGTAATAAAGTTTGGCGGCATTATAGTCCCGGAAACGCTGTCCAGACCAGTGAGCAGAAAAGCAGTGAGGGGTCAGCGGTGGGCGGTAACAAGAATCAGAAACAGTAAGAGGAATCAGGAGACAGCAAACGGCAATCAGCAATCATTAGGTAAAGGAACCCGGTGCTTCGAAGGCTCCGCCCAGTTCTCACGGGCGTCCCCCTCCACCCTCGCACGCGCCGGCAGCGAAATCCAAAGGCAACGAGCGCAGAATTCGATTGTTTGGCCGGGCACATGTCAACGTTCTCATAAGTAACGACTACGTGTGGCGAGCACCTCCTAATTGCTGGGCTTCGCGTCGGAAGCCTTGGCTGCAATCGGCTTGAAGTCGAATTTGCCCTTGCCCTCCTGGTAGAACACGCAATCGTTTCCGGGGCGGCAGCCGCTCACGTGCACCCAGTTGGCGGGCATCATCACGATCGATCCTGGGCCGAAATCTCTGGCCGACGCCGCGTCCACCCCCGTGTACCAGACGCCGCTGATGATCACGTTCTTGAGTTCGCTGCTGTGCGCGTGCAGCGGGTTGTCAGTGCCGGCCGGGACCTTCCGCATCTGCGTATACGCACCCTTCCTGGGGTCGCCCGAAAGCACGGCGTACTGCATGCCCTTCCTCTCGGGGAGATCGATCCACTCCAGCTCTGTGAATGACACCATCTGCGGAGCCTTACTACCTTCCTTTGGCGCCGCTGCCGGCGTCGGTCGTGGCTTGGCTTTCTGCGTTTTGGGTAGCATCTGCGGGTCCGGGAGCGACGCCCGATTGGGAACTCGCGCCGTGGAGTCTAACTGGCAGCCGTGTGCTGGCGAGCGTAGCGAGACGAAGCACGGCTGCCTGTTGGACTCGACCAAACTATTAATTGTTCGAGCCTCGACGGCGAGTGCCGCCGTCGAAAGACTCACTGTCGCTAGCATTACTAAGAATCTGTTCACTGTGGGGCCTCCTCAAATGAATCTAGAGATCTACTAACGCATCCTCAAACCGAGTTCGCTGCCAGTGCTGGTTAGACGCGGCGGTCGATATAAGGCAACTTCACAGTGCGTCATTCACTTCCCGCGCCACGCGATTGCCCGATTCGAGCGCCCCCTGCATCCAGCCGTCAATCCAAACTGAGGTGTGCTCACCCGCGAAATGAATTCTACCTTCGGGCCGCGCGACGTGTGGCAACAGCGTGCTGAATTGGCCCGGTTTGTAATAAGAGCTGGCGCCACGCGCCCACTCGTCCTCGTCCCAGCATTTCGTCAGGCCGCCCTCGAAATAATCTCGAACACCTGGATAGATCATTTCCACTTGTTCGAGCGCGAAGTTGATGCGCTCGTTCTCCGACATTGCCGTGACTCGCCGTGAGTGCAGGCTGATTGGGAATGCCTGCAGAATGCCGCGCGTGCCCGGCTGCTTGTAGGTCAGGTCCCACACCTGGCCGATGGGCAGGTCGGTCGTGGCAAAGCCACTTTGGCCCTCGTTAACCCAAAATCTTTTCCTCGCCTGCAAGAAGATTTTCGAGGCTGAAAGATATGGCAACTGCTCAATGGCCCTTTGCTTCTCCACCGTGAAAGCCGGTGTAACCTCGATATTCTTCTGGACCGCAAAGGGCACTGCGCAGACCAGATAATCCCCCGCCAACGTGTGATATGTACCGGCGTTTAGGAAGACGGCTTTAACACCTTGCGCACCGTGTTCGATTCTGACGACTGGCGCGGCGTAGTGGATCTTCTCGGACAGCCGCACGGCGAAGGCTTTCGGAAGAAGATCGCTTCCACCTCTGATTTTGTAATAACGGTTGAGCTTTTGATTGAGCGCGTGATTGCGCAGCATAAAAAGGGTGGACCATGTCTCTACCCTATCGTCAATGCCCCCTAAGCTCAACAGGGCAACGGCTTCTGTTGATGCTCCGCGGCTGCGCCAGAAATCAGATCGGTTCATCTGGTCATATTTTTTAATTGTATCGGGTGAAGGCCAACCAGGATCCGTCACATCCCCTACTTCGCCCAACATAGACCAGATATATTTCTGCCGCATACCATTCACGCCAAGCGCCCGCTCCTCTGCTGTCAGATCATACGGCCATTCCACCTTCTGTTCGGCTGTCATCTGGATTCTTTTCCCACGCACATAGTAGAGAGACGGCACATCGAGCGGCTGGAAGGGATCCAGCGTGAGGCCGAAAAGTTCGGCGTACTTGATCGTGAAGTGGTGGTGATTTGGAATCCGGGTGGCGCCAGCTTCCGCGTAAAGCCCTTCGGCGAAGGAATCGCGTAAAGTATGGACGCGACCACCTGGCCGCTTGCGAGCTTCAAGAACAGTGACGTCGTGACCTGCCTGTGTTAGCTCGTAAGCAGCGGCGAGGCCTGCCAGTCCTGCTCCGATGATAATAATCTTTTTAACGGCGCCCCTTCGCTCCAATCCCATTTGGGCGAAAGTGAAAGTGTTCAGTGAACGTGCGGAGAGGGTCGCGGCCACGAGAGTAGTTTGTTTCAAGAAGTCTCTGCGTCTCATGCTATATCTCACGGTAGGGCGGAGATAATCCGAAGCGTCTAACGATCGAATTCACCGGGCGCGGGCGAACAGAATTCAAGCACCGCCTGATGAAGCTAATTGAAAAGCACGCCCTCCCGCGCTCCGGTGCAATGGTATTGTTAGCTGCGTAATGACAGGACAACGCTGGCGTGTCTGCTCCCAATGTCCCAAAGAGACAGGGTGAGAAGGCCAAGTGTCATCAGGCCCAACGTAAGTCTACTGTCCGGATTTGACCGCCCATCTCAACGTCTCTGTATTTGAATGTTAGCGGAAGTTCCCTAACTATGTCCCCAATGCCCGGCCAACTATCTGGTACCAGGTTTTTTGAAGACCGCGTCGTCAATGGAGACGTTGTGCTTCAAGTCATTTATTTTGATCGTGAAATCAAAAGATTCGAAGGCGAAACGAACGCTAAAGGGCACCTTCACGCCATCGACCT
>DASWDX010000209.1:0-10171 GCA_036395055.1 Pyrinomonadaceae bacterium
CGCATGCCATGCCGGCGCCAGGCCAAACAACACGCCAGTGCCAAGCGAAACGATGAGAGTAAACAGCAACGCGGCGCGGTCCACGCTTACACCTTCGAGTCGGGGAATGTCTTTAGGTGTGAGGCCGAGTAACAACTGCACGCCCCAGGTAGCGAGAAGCAATCCGATCAGTCCTCCGAGACTGGAAAGCAGGACACTCTCGGTAAGCATCTGGCGGATCAGTCTGAACTGGCCTGCCCCCATCGCCCGGCGAATCGCGATCTCGCGATCGCGCGCTGCCGTGCGTGCCATCATCAAATTCGCCACGTTCGCGCACGCAATCAGCAGAATGAAACCCACTGCTACCAGCAACACAACCAGTGCTTTTTGGTAGTCACCGATCATCTGTGTGCGCAAGGGCACGAGTACAACGCCCGTTCCGGCGTTCGAGTCCGGGTACTCTTTGGCGAGGCGCTCGGCGATGGTATTCATTTCGGCCTGTGCCTGCTCCTGTAATACGCCGTCTTTCAAACGGCCCACCACTCGATACCCACGCAATGAACGGTTATTAATCCAATCTCCCACTGATGACCGCGGGTCGAGACTGTAGAGCGGAGCCAGGCTGCTCCAGAGTTCGATATCGGGCGTCGGGAAGCGAAACGAAGCAGGCATTACGCCGATGATGGTGAAAGTTTCGGAGTTGAGGTTTATCGCTTTGCCAAGTACGTTTTGATCAGCATTAAATCGCCTGCGCCAAAGCACATCTCCGATTACTACTACACGCTCGCGCTCGTCGGCCGGCTGCAACGCTCGCCCCAGCACTGGTTTCACTCCCATCACGTCGAAGAAGTTCGTGGTAGCGAGGACGCCGCGCGTTTCATCAGGCCCTTCGTTTCCGGATACGTGAAATCGATTAAATGCGTAGGCAGCGTAGCCACTGAATAACTGCGCCTGTTGCTGCCAGTCGCGGAAGGTCGGCATCGCCGCCGGATATTGAGAGCCTGGCCGTTTTAGATCTTTGGTCCAGACACCGACTAGTTGCTGTGGTGCGGAATAGGGCAAGGGGCGAAACACAATTGCGTTAACTACACTGAAGATCGCGGTATTCGCACCGATGCCCAGTGCCAACGTCAAGAGCGCGACGAAAGTAAAGGCACCATTCTTGCCCAGCATGCGAACGCCAAAGCGAATGTCTTGTAACAGTGTTTCCATGATGTATTTCCAATTCTCGAATTGGTCTTTGGACTTTGGTCTTGGGTCTTTGAACTTTGTACTTGGGTCTTTGTCGCGTTTCCCACTCGTACCGTTAGTAGATTCCAAGACCAAAGACCCAAGACCAAAGACCCAAGACCAAAGACCAAAGACCTAAGACCAAATCTGTAATCTTCACTCATATCTCAGCGCTACCAACGGATCGACTTTCGTTGCGCGTCGCGCCGGGATATAGCAAGCCAGCATTGCCACGCAGGTCAGCAGCAGTCCCACGCCCGCAAGCGTTGCTGGATCGGTAGCGCTCACCCCAAAGAGCAGGCTCCTCATCAATCGGGTCAAAGCGAACGAAGCAATTAACCCAATCGCCACTCCAATCACCGCCAAAGCCATGCCCTGCTTCAAAACCAACTTCAACACGTCACGTGCTTGCGCGCCCAACGCCATCCGCAGACCAATCTCATGCGTACGCTGCGAAACGCTGTAAGCCATCACACCGTAAATTCCGACCGCTGCCAGCATCAGCCCAAGAGCAGAAAACAAACTCAGCAGAGACAGATTGAACCGTTGCGGCGCAATTGAGCGGCTTACCAGCTGTTCCATCGAGCGAAGATTTCTAACCGGTAAGCGTGGATCGACGCGGCTCATCTCGTTTCGGATCGCGGCGCTTAGTAGCAATGGATCGCCCGTCGTGCGCAGGACAAAGCTGGATTGCCGCAATGTCGCGCTCACCCCTTCGGCAGCCTGGGTCAGGGGAATGAAAACCGTCGCGGGAGGAGCTTCGCCCAGATTTCTCTGCTTCGTGTCGTTAACCACGCCGATGACGCGCCGCATCGCCGGATCAAAGCCGACGTACAGTTCCTGGCTGAGCGGTTCAACGTTGGCCAAGTTTCGGCGCGCAAACGTTTCATTGACGATGACAACGGGTTCAGCGCCGATCGCGTCGTTCTGATCGAACTGTCGGCCCTCGCGCACGGCCATTTTCATTACTCGGAAATAGTCGGGTGAAATCAGACGGTACTCCACCGAGCCAGTCCACTCGCTCTGTCCGGCTAACCGGTAAGGCATGTTGAGCCATCTATCGAGCGGCAACTTGTTGGTAACTGCGGCGGCTTCGACTCCAGGCAGACCGCGAAGTCTCTCGAGCCCACGCGAGTAAAGATCATTTACTTTCGCTACGGTGTCGTAGTTCTTTCCTCGAGGTGATATCTGGAAGCTCAGGAGATTCTGCGTCTCAAAGCCCGGCTCAACATTGCGCAAATTGGCAAAGGTTCTGAGCAACAAGCCCGCGCCGACTGTCAGCGCTAGAGCCAGCGCGACTTCGACAACGACTAATACGCTACTAAAACGTCCGCGGGCACTGCCGGCGCCCATCTTGCTCGCGCCTTCCTTGAGCGCGCTATTTACATCAACGCGCAACATGCGCCAGGCCGGGGCAAGACCGAAGACGATTCCGCTAAGCAGACTTGCCGCCAAACAAAAGGCCAATACACGCGCATCCAAACTGATTTCGTCAGCGCGCGGAATCATGCCTTCTGGAAGCAGCATTCGCATTGCATCCAATCCCCAGATTGCCAACAGAAGTCCGCCGCAGCCGCCCATCAGCGCAAGAACCACCCCCTCGGTCAGTAGTTGACGAATCAAACGCCAACTACTGCCTCCTATCGCCATTCGAATCGCCATTTCTTTCTGCCGCACTGCCGCCCGCGTCAATTGCAAGTTGGCGACGTTCGCGCACGCGATGAGCAACACAAAACTGACAGCGCCGAGTAGAATCCAAAGCAATTCCCGCACGCTGCTCGTCATATTCAGCCGCCAGTTTCGCGCTCCGAAGGTCTCTTTTTCTTGCACCTGCTTCGGGTAGATAGCGCTAAATTTTTCAAACACCAGATTCAGTTCAGAACGCGCCTGAGCTGTTGTGACGCTCGGCTTCAAGCGGCCGATCACCGTCCAGTTGTGTCCCTCATTCTTACTCGCAGGATTGACACCCATCGGCACGAAGACATCCTGAGCGCCGAAATACTCGAAAGCGGGAGGCATAATGCCGACGACCGCATAGGCGTTGCCATTAAGAGTTATGGACTTGCCGACTAACCCAGTGTCAGACGCGAAACGACGACGCCACAATCCGTCGCCGAGAATCACTATTCGTTCACCAGCGGGGCTGTCTTCTTCTTTCGTAAAGCCGCGTCCCCGGGCAGGAAGAACACCCAACACGCGAAAGAAATCAGCCGATACCATCAAGCCGCTGATGTATTCCGTCTGGGTTTCATCGGACAGATAGGTATTCGATCCCATCCCCTGAGTGGCAGTCACGGCTTCAAACGATTGGTTGTGGTCACGCAGGAAGACGAACTTCGGCTCGCTGAGGGCAGATACGTCGTCGCTGCCAGCGAAGACGCGGCCCGCCTCCATCAGTTTTTCAGATTCGGGGTAAGGCAGCGAACGCAATAGCACTGCATTAACGACGGTGAAGATTGCTGTAATTGCGCCAACGCCAAGCGCGAGCGTGAAGAAGGCAATTAACGTGAACGCAGGTTTCTTCAACAGCATTCGAATGCCGTACCGCAGGTCCTGCCAGATGGTTTCGATAATTCGACTCATTCCCACTTCCCCTCAAATCACCCGGTGAAGTTTTCAAAACTTAAAGTCGCTTACTCATATCGCAGCGCCACCAGCGGATCGACTTTCGCGGCGCGCCGCGCTGGGATATAGCAAGCGAGCAAGGCAACGATCATCAGTACAGCTCTCACCACCACAAAGGTAACTGGATCCTTTGCGGTCACATCAAAGAGCAACGTCGTCATCAGGCGCGTTGTTGCAAATGCACCCGCGAGCCCGAACATCACACCAATCACAACCAGATTCATTCCCTGACGGACCATCAATTTCAGAACATCACGTTGTTGAGCGCCCAGCGCCATTCGCATGCCAATTTCATGAGTGCGTTGCGCCACTGCGTACGACATCACGCCATAAATGCCCGCCGAAGCGAGCGACAGCGCAATCAAGGCAAAGATGCCAAGTAGAAGGAGAGTAAACCGTTGCGGAGCGATGGACTCGCTCAGCTTGTCATCGAGCGTTTGCACCTGGGCGATTGGCTGGTCTTTGTCAATTGCTTGAATCTCACGCTTGATCGCCCCGATAAGGCCCACTGGATCGACGGAGGTCTTTACTATCATGTCGGTCGCCCGTGTAAAGTCGGCCTTCCACTTCGGCGTGATTTGGGTCCAGGGCCGGTAAATTTGGGCACGGCTTTCCTCGTTCAATCCGCTCTGCTTGACATGTCCAACGACGCCCACGATCTCGCGCCAGCCGTCACTGTCCCCGCCGAAACGGAGCCGCTTGCCAAGAACTTCACGCGCGGGTTGGTTTGGAAAACTTCGTGCGACAAATTCCTGGTCCACGATCACGACCAGCGGACTCTTCTCGGTGTCCTGCGCACTGAATAGCCGCCCTTCAAGCAAAGGAATCTTCAGAACGTTGTGATAGTTCTCGCTAACGTCTTGTCTGAATGATGCTAGCCCACGGCCCGGCAAAGGTTCCGGTTGCCCCTTGACCAGGTAACCGTTATCGCTGGCGCGGCCGAGTGGAAAGCCCGTGGCCACGGCTACACGTACCACGCCCGGAAGCGCTGAGACTCGCGACATCGCCTCGCGGCAGAACGCAAAAGTCTGTGATGCTTCCTTGTATTTGGCGTCGGGCAAACGCATCCGGAAGGTTAAGACGTTGCTCGGATCAAAACCCGGCTCGACTGATGTCAGACGTTCAAAAGTTCTGAGCGTAAGCCCGGCTCCAACCAACAACATGAGCGCCAACGCAACTTCTGCCGCCACTAATGATCGGCGCAGCCGCCCGCCTGCACCCGCGGACGAGATGCGGTCCCCTTCCTTAAGCGCCTCGTTCAAACCAAACCGTGAATTTTGTAGCGCCGGGAATAAACCGGATACGATCCCAACAAATAGCGTAATAAGAAACGTGAAGCCCAGGACTCGCCCGTCAATCGAGACCTCGTCTATGCGCGACCACTCTCCGGTATTGAGTCTGGAGAGCAGATTGACTCCCCACGCCGCCAGCAAAACTCCGAACGCACCACCTACGACCGCGAGGATCAGGCTCTCTGTTATTAACTGACGAGTTATTCGCCAGCGGGAGGCACCAAGTGCGAGACGCAAGGCAATCTCTCTGCGTCTGGTCGTGGCTCGCGCCAACATGAGGTTGGCAACATTCGCACAGGCTATCAACAACATGAACGCTACCGCGGTAAAGATTACTCGTAACGATTGGCGAGAATCTCCGACGTAATCATCGAGAAAGGATCGAGTGGTTGCGCCTACACCCGTGTTCGACGCGGGATATTGCGCAGCCAGCCGAGCCGCCACGGCGCTAAGTTCGGACCGCGCTTGCTCGATGCTCATACCTGGCTTCAGCCGGGCAGTTACGCGGACCGTGTGCGAGTTTCGATCCTGCATAAACTCCAGGTTGTTGAGACGGCCAAGCGGAGTGAAAACGTCATTGTTGATATTCGTCCGCCCGTAGAAGTCGAACCACGGGGGCGTCACGCCGATGAGGGTCCAAGGTTCACCGTTGTATGTGATCGATTTACCAATGGCATCTGAAGCGCCGCGGAATTGACGCTGCCAAAGTTTATGGCTGATCACCATGACCGGTGGTGCTCCGGGACTGTTCTCCGCTTCCGAAAACGCGCGGCCGAGCATCAGCGGGACGCCAAGAGTTGAAAAGAAGCTCGGGGTCACCAGACGGCCTATGACTCTCTCAGGCTCGTTCGCACCGCTGATTATTCCCCCCGTGGGCATACGCGCTGACATCTCTTCAAACACTGACTGCTGGGCTCGCCAGTCGAGATAATCCGGATAGGCGACCGAGATATCGGGAGCGTTGAGGGAATTTTCTGAAACTGCAACGAGGCGGTCGGCGTTCGGGTACGGCAGAGGCCTGAGCAATACCGCATTCACCACGCTGAAGACAGCTGTGTTCGCGCCGATGCCCAGGGCCAAAGTCACGAGGGCAACCAACGTGAACCCTGGCTTCTTCGCCAGCATTCGTACTGCGTGTTTTAGATCTTGCCAGAGGCCGTCCATGATGTTCTCACTTCGAAGAATTCGGTCGACTAAATTCCGAGAACTTCCATCTGTTTTTCAACACGCTCATTGGCTAACACCTACCACCGAGATCCAGTGCTCACTCATAACGCAAGGCCACCAATGGATCTACTTTTGCAGCGCGGCGCGCCGGCAGGTAGCAAGCGAGTACCGCCACGACAAACAACAACAGCGTAATGACCGCAAACGTAGCTAGATCAGTTGCGCTCACGCCGTAGAGCAAGTTTTTCACTACGCGTGTCAGCGCGAGGGCCGCGACCAGCCCAACTGCCAGGCCAGTTGAAGCGAGGAGCATGCCTTGTCCGATGACAAGCCTGAGCACATTGTTGACTTGGGCACCGAGCGCCATTCGAATTCCGATTTCATGTGTTCGTTGGCTAACGGTGTAGCTCATCACGCCGTAGATGCCGACAGTAGCCAGCACCAACGCCAGCATTCCGAAGCCACCCAGCAGCAGCGCACCAAAACGAGCTGGGAACAGGGAGATGTCGATGTTCTCGGCCAGCGTGACTACGTTGAAAGGAGGCAAATTGTCATCCAGCGTTTGCACCTCTTGGCGCAGTGCGGCGATCAGGTTTTTCGGATTGCCTTGGGTACGTACCAGCAGCGTCATCACGGGCGAGGAGTTTTGCTGGAAAGAAACAAACATGTATGGTCTCGCGTCTTCACCCAAAGAAAGATGCTTGCTATCTCCTACCACGCCGATGATCTCG
Organism: Pyrinomonadaceae bacterium; assembly: GCA_036395055.1. Lineage (GTDB taxonomy): Bacteria > Acidobacteriota > Blastocatellia > Pyrinomonadales > Pyrinomonadaceae > PSRF01. The sequence goes on from DASWDX010000209.1 coordinate 7,025, forward strand.
TAGGAGGCGGCCTCGCCGCCGGGTCGCATCACTCGCAGACGCCGTCCCAGGGGCTCTTCATTGGCAAAGAATCTGCGCGCCATTGTTTCGTTAATGATCACGACTTTTGGCCCACCCTCACGCACCTCAGCCGCAAAATCTCGCCCTCGAAGCAGTGGAATGCCGAGCGTCTTAAAGTAGTTTGGGCCAATCGTGTTCTTACCGATGAAAGGTGGGTCTTCCCCGGCTGGGGGTTCGTGACCTTCAACAATCGTGGGTGCCGCCAGCGCCGGAGCGTAGAAATAACTGAGCGGCGCAGACTGCGCGATGCTTGCTGCCTGCACGCCGGGCAAAGCTTGCACACGGTTTACCAGCTGCTCGTAAAATACTTTGCTCCTGGGTTCGTCATAACCTTGTGCGCCTGTATCGAGTGACAAGGCGAGCACCTGCGTGGCATCGAAGCCAGGACGGATTGCCTGGGCATTGCGCAAGCTCCTGACGAATAAACCCGCCGCAACAAGCACTACCAATGACATTCCCACCTGACCGATCACAAGGATATTCCGCAGACTGAATAGAGAGCGCCGATGGCCGAAGGCGCTCCTTTCATCTTTTAGGACAGGCACCACATCCGGCTTCGAGGCTTGCAAAGCCGGCACCAGTCCAAAGATGATGGCGGCCAGCAGTGAGAACAAAAATGTGAAGACGAATACTCGCCAGTCGGTGCGCACGTTGATGTTGATTGGTAACGGGACCGAGGGCTTTAGGGCCATCAACAGATTCGTAATCCAAAAGCTGAAGACCAAACCCGCGCATCCACCGAGGAAGGCTAGTAACACGCTTTCAGTCATCAACTGACGGACCAAGCGAGCACGACTCGCTCCCAGCGCCAATCGAATGGCAATCTCCTTACGACGCGAGGTTGAGCGAGCCAACAAAAGATTCGCAACGTTAGCGCAGGCAATTAACAATACGAGTCCGACAGTGGCCAGCAGGATCCAGGTAACAGGCAAGAGCATCGTGCGAAAAATGGGTCGTCCATTACCCGCGCCGTAGACACTGATGTAGCGATTCGCGTTTGTCTCTGGATGCGCCGACGCAAGCTGGGCTGCGAGATAACCCATTCTGCTCCGAGCTTGTCGCAAACTGACATCGGGCTTAAGACGAGCCATGATGGTGAACCAGCGGGCATTTCGATCGGTTAATAGATTCTGGTTTCCAACCGTCCCGATTATTCCCGACCGCAACTGCGCCTGCATCGATAGAGGAACCCAGATGTCTCGCGGGAAAGCTTCTTCGGTACCGACAAAACCCGCCGGAACCACACCAACTATCGTGAACTGCTGTCCATTCAAAACCACCGTCTTACCAATGACATCCGGATCATTGCCAAAGCGGTCCTCCCAGAGCGCATGGCTGATCACAACTACCGGATCTGCGCCGGGGGTTTGGTCTTCGTTAGCCAGAAACGTTCGGCCTTTTTCGGCATTCACGCTCAAAACGTCGAAATAATTGGCGGAAACCAACGCGCCCTGGATCCGATTAGCCTCACCGTTGTTCCCCATGTTCAAGGCGACCCAGTCGTAGGCGAGAACGCCGGAGAAGATGTCAGTCTGGTGGCTATAGTCAATGTAATCGGCATAAGAGACGTTGTCCTCTTGGTCAGTAAAGAGCCAAACGAGCTGGTTGGAGCCTGGCACTGGTAAGTCTCGCAAGAAGACTGAGTTCGCCAAACTGAAAATCGTTGAGTTAGCGCCAATGCCGAGAGCCAGCGCCAGCACGACAACAATTGTGAAGCCGGGATTCTTTATCAACTTATGTAGGCCGTAGCGCAGGTCTTGCCACAGTGTTTGCATTTTTTCTTGGACCCCCAATTAGCTTCCAACTACTCAGCTCTCACTCGTATCGCAGCGCGACCAGTGGATCGACTTTCGTCGCGCGGCGCGCCGGCAGGTAGCAAGCGAATAAAGCAACCACAGTCAATCCCATCGAGACGACCAGAAACGTGACGGCATCGGTGGCGGAGATGCCGAACAACAGCCCGGCCAGCAGGCGCGTCAACGCAAATGAGCCCGCCAGTCCCACAGTGACGCCAATCAGAGCTAAAGCCATTCCCTTCCCTAAAATCAGTTTCAAAACGTCAACGGTCTGCGCACCAAGCGCCATCCGTATTCCGATTTCATGGGTTCGCTGCGCAGCTACGTACGACATAACGCCATAAATTCCGACCGCCGCCAGGGTCAGGGCCAGCGCTGCAAAAATGAGCAGCAGGAACATGAAAAATCTTCTAATCGCGATGGCTTCGCCCATCAGCTGGTCCACGGTCGTAATCTGAAACACTGCCTGATCCTTATCGACGGCCAAGACCTCACTACGAACCGCACCAATCATGGCCAGCGGATCTGATTCAGTTTTTACGACTAAGGTGTTGAAGGGGGTTGGGAACTGCGAGTGTGGTATGTAAATCTGCATGGGCGGCGTCTTGTCGAGCCCGTATTGCTCTACGTCGCTGACTATTCCAACTATCGTGCGCCACGGTTGCGGATTCTTTTCACTACCCGGAAATCCTATGCGCTTACCAAGAGGATCCTGGTTGGGCCACAGCTGGGCAGCCATAGTTTTGTTTATCAGTGCGACTTTGAATGAGTCAGCAGTATCCTGATCGTTGATGGCGCGCCCTTTAAGCAGCGGGATTTCCATGGCCTGAAGGTATCCGGGCGTAGCAACATAAAGGTCTACCGAGAGTTCTTCGCCGCGCGGCTTTGGATAATCCTCAACCCTCAGGCCGCGGCCATCGAAATTGTCACTAAGCGGAAGCACACTGGTTATACCGGCTGCCTTGACACCAGGTAGGGCCGAGATTCGTTCTGCAACTTGCTTATAAAAAGCGATCTGATTTTCGGGTTTCGGATACTTGATGCCGGGCAGCCCGATGTTCATTGCCAGCACATTTTCCGAGTTGAACCCAGTATCGACATTTCTCAGGCGCAGCACTGTTCGGATGAGTAGACCCGCACAGACCAGCAAAACCAGGGTCATTGCGATCTCGCAAACCACGAGTACGCTGCGGAGACGGTTGCGACTGGTAGCAGGCCCCGAACTGCGCCCGGATTCCTTCAGCGACTCAGCGAGGTTTGGTTTTGAGATCTGCAGGGCAGGCGCGAGTCC
>DASWDX010000210.1:0-5518 GCA_036395055.1 Pyrinomonadaceae bacterium
GGGATGTTTGCCATTTCCAGCAGCCCCTGAAGCGTTCCATCCTCGCCGAATGGTCCATGAAGCACGGGAAACACGAGGTCAAGGCGCTCAGACTTCAGCGCTCCTCCATTTCGGTCGAATAAGAGCAATCCGGCGCGAGACGGATCACCCAGAATGGCCACGGCACCTTCAGGGTTGTCAGTTGGTCTCGCAGGAAGCAGTGATTGCGCATTCGGCGGCAGGAGGTTGAAAGCTTCAGGAGGAGAGAGCCACTTCCCTTCCCGGGAAATGGCGATGGGAATAACTTCATATTTCTTTCGGTCGATCGACTCGATTACGGAAGCGGCAGAACGCACGGACACTTCATGCTCGCCGGACCTGCCCCCAAAAATCACTCCCACGCGGAGTTTCTTTGCCAAATGAGTACTCCCCTGGTTGGAACTTGCTAAAGAATCGTTTTGCCTAAAGCCGAAAGGATCAATTCCACACCGAGTTCGGCCGTTTTGTTATTTATATCGAGAGCAGTATTGATTTCGACAACTTCAAGTGAGCGCATGCCGCCGGCTTCCGCTATTTTCTCCATCGCCAGATGCGCCTCACGATAGGTAAGGCCCCCTCGCACCAGAGTCCCTGAGCCCGGGGCATCACCAGGATCCAGGGCATCGACGTCGAACGTTACCGCATAGCCGCCGCTCGCGCGCGCGGCGATTTGGATCGCTTCATCCATACACGCGCTCATCCCGCGTTCGTCAATCTCTCGCATGGTGATGAAACGAATGCCCAATTTACGAATCAATTCACGCTCACCGCGATCGATGTCGCGCGCGCCTACATGTACACACAGTGCAGGATCAAGCTTAGGACTCAAGCCGCCAATGTTTATGAGTTCCGGTGCACCGTATCCCAGGACCACCGCCAGCGGCATTCCGTGAATGTTTCCCGAAGGCGAAGACTCCGGAGTGTTCATGTCCGCATGCGCGTCAAACCAGATCAATCCGGGACTTTCATTTCGCTTGCGGCAGTGTGACGCGAAGCCTGCAATTGAGCCGATGGCGATCGAATGATCGCCGCCCAGAATCAGCGGCAACTCGCCGTCCTCCAAAACTGTCGCAACTTTTTGCGCCAGGTCTTTGCAAGCTGCACTGATCTCGAGAAGATGTTTCAGCTTATCGCTGGGCGCCGGAGTCGCCTGAGATTGTTCGACATGCAAGTCTCCGAGATCACGAACTTCATAGCCAAGGTCAGCGATCCTTCGATTGAGGCGGGCGACACGAAGAGCGGCTGGTCCCAGCTCAACGCCGGCCATGCTTGCTCCGTAGGCCAACGGAACGCCAAGCACACCGACCGCTTTTCTGGTTTTAGGCTCCGCGATGGATTGCTTTTGATTTTTCTCTGCGACAAGACTGTCCATGTTAACGTCGTTCCCGTTCAGCCGCCGAGGTTGATATTAAAACCGCTGCCGCCGCCTCCCTGACTTGGGAAGAAAGGCTTCAAGAGCCCTGCCAGCGCCGCAAGATTGCGCGTTTGAATTAGTATTTCTCCAGGCCCGCTGAATTCCGCGACCATGCCTTCACCGCTCATCATGCTGCGAAGGAGTCCCGCTGCCGCTTTGCGCAAGCTGTACTGCGTAGTTCCTTCCCATGCCACGAGATGGCCCGTGTCAACCACATAACGCTCGCCCGCTTGCAAAGTCTTTCGGTGAATTGCGCCGAAAGAAGAAACAAGCAATAGCCCGCGCCCCTGCACCATCAGCACAAACAAACCCTCTCCGCCGAAGAATGACTTCGCGCCACCCCATTTTGTATCCACGGTTAAGCTCGCATCGCCCGCGAGATAGGAACTTGATTGCACAAAGAACGTCTGATTGTTGAGTTCAATTGCAGCAATATCTCCCGGCGCTCCCGGCGCAAACGTCACTTCCCCTGGGCCGCTGCGCGCGGTGAAAGTCGATACAAAGGCTGACTCGCCGCCGGCTGCTCTCTTGATGGCGCCAAACAATCCGCCCTTCATTTGCGATTGCAGTTCGATGTTTGCCGACATTGAAACCATCGCGCCCGATTCTGCCTGAATCGACTGCTCAGCCTGTAGTTGAATTACGGCGAGCGAGAAGGCTGGCTGATGTAACACTTCATATTTGTAGCCGCCGCCCTGACCCCGAGAATCCGCATCAATGTGAATCCCATGGCCTTGCGAAAACCCGGCCGGTTGACCTGTGGAGACGCGGGCCACGCTACCGGTTTCAAGTTTATAGCCACAGGCGCCGCAGAAGCCTGATCCCTGAAGTAGTTGTGCACCACATTTAGGACAGTTCATAAGCTCACCCCTCGAGATTTCTCATTGATTATCGCCACAGCTTCTTCCGCCGTTTGCGCAAAGTCGAGCGCCGCGACGTCTTCCTCGCTTACGACCAAATGTTTTTGCCATTCGCGAACAATTGGAGGCCAGCACTCGCCCAGCAAAACAAGCGGGCGCGGTCCGATAACGCGAGTTTGAATCTTATTCCAAACCAGCGACAACTCGGTAACTGTCCCCATTCCACCGCGAACGGCAATGAACCCGACGGAGCGCGTGATTAACCGCTGCAGTCTTTCATAGAAATGTGGTGTCGCTACTTTATCCGTGAGATAACGATTGGGTTCTGCCGTGAATTGGTTCATCACTATGCCGAGCACTCGTCCTCCGCGCTCGTGCGCGCCGCGACTCGCAGCTTCCATCACGCCCAAATAGCCACCCGTGCAGATAGTAAATCCTGCATCGGCCAGAAGTTGACCGACCCGTCTGGCCTGTCCGTATTCGGGATCAAGTTCACCACATTTCGCGCCGCCAAAAATTGTGACGATTCTCTCGGCTACTTCTTCAGACATGAATTTTTGTAACGCAAACTGTTAGTCTGCGATCCTCGCGCTCGCGGCTCCCGCAAACTAACAGTTCGGGTTGTAACAGCCGTTACATCTCAACCTCGCCGCTCAGCATTAGCGAGCCTGACCGCTTATAGCTCACGTACTCTTCGCGACTCTTAAAAGAGCCGCCGGTGTAGTTATCGGGAATTGGCGTCGGATCGTAAAGTCGCCGATGATCCACTTTAACGAAGCCCGCGCGCTCGAAGAGGGAACAATAGTCCGCAGTACTCAATAGTTGTACCGGCACCTTTAACTGCTCTACCCAATGATGCGAGGGCAGATTTTCCTGGTAAAGATCTACCACAGTAATAAAGAGGCCTCCCGGTTCGAGTACTCTTTTGATTTCCCGTAGTGCACTTGGAATGTCAGAGTAATAGTAAAGCGACTCCATGGAGAACGCGTGAGTAAATTCCGCATCGCCAAAAGGAAGTTTCTCAGCGCTGGCTACCTGAAATTCGACATTAGAAAGGGACCTGGAACATTCACGGGCGAGTCTTATCATTTCGTCAGCGATGTCGATGCCCGTGACACGGCCGTTGTGGGCCTTCTCAGCCATCAAACGGGTTGCCCATCCCGATCCGCAACCTACGTCGAGCACGCGCGCGTCGAGTGGAATTGCCATCAGTGCAATCGCCTGCTCGCCGACCGGACGATGGCCTTTTTCCATGCCCTCGCCTCTTCCGGACTGAGCCCAATCATTGAACTCCAAACGCAAACGTTCGTCCATCTGTAAGACAGACCTTACTGTCTGTTGTGCTCCGCATCTTGATAAGCTTCGCAGTTGAGACAGGTTGGAAACCTGACCTACGGGCGTAGCCGGTAAAGCATACGCGGAAACGGAATAGTCTCTCTGATATGCTCTATGCCACACATCCATGCCGTGCAGCGCTCGATGCCCATTCCGAATCCGGCGTGAGGAACACTGCCATAACGGCGCAAGTCGAGATACCACTCGAAAGCCTCCTGCGGTAATTCGTGCAATGCAATTTGTTCTTTCAGAAATTCAAGCGACGTTGCGCGTTCACCTCCGCCAATCACCTCGCCATAGCCTTCGGGCGCCAACAGATCAACGCCCAGAGCCAGTTCATTTCTCTCCGGGTCGCGCGCCATGTAGAAAGCTTTTACCGCCGCAGGATAATGGTGCACCATCACTGGCTTCTCATATTTGGCTGAGAGAAATGATTCATCGGGCGCACCAAAATCTCCACCCCACTCAAAGCGTGTTTCGAGCGCGCCACTCGCGTGACCTTCTTGTAAGAACTTGACAGCATCGTCGTAGTGCAAACGCGGAAACGGCGGCACAATCGCGTCGAGTTTCGCGGGGTCGCGTTCCAGGGTTTTGAGTTCTTCTCCGCGAGTCTCCAGCACGCGAGCTGCAATGTACGAAAGCATTCTCTCCGACAGGCTCATCACGTCGTCGAGGTTCGCATACGCCATCTCGGGTTCAACCATCCAAAACTCGGTCAGGTGGCGCCGGGTCTTTGATTTTTCAGCGCGAAAGGTCGGCCCAAAACAATAAACTTTCCCCAGAGCAGCCGCGGTAGCTTCGTTATAAAGCTGGCCAGATTGGGTAAGATATGCTTTCTCGCCTTCAAAGTAGTCTACTTCGAAAAGCGTAGTGGTACCTTCGCAAGCTGCGGGAGTAAAGATTGGTGCGTCGGCTAACGTGAACCCATCGTTATCCAGAAAATCACGGACGGCCTTAACCAGCGTGTGGCGAACTTTAAGGATCGCATGCTGTCGCCGGGACCGCAGCCACAAGTGGCGATGGTCCATCAAAAACTCCGTGCCATGCTCTTTGGGCGTGATCGGATAATCGTGAACTTCATTGAAAACTTCCGCGTTCAGCAGATCGATCTCATAACCGCCGGGCGCGCGACTGTCTTCCCTGACAGTACCGGTAATCGCGAGCGCAGATTCCTGGCCTAGACCCTTAAGCTCGTCCCACACTTCGGGGGTCACCGAATTTTTCAGCGCCACACATTGGACCACGCCAGTTCCATCCCGCAGTTGCGGAAACAGGATCTTGCCGCTCGAACGCAAGTTGTAAAGCCAGCCCTTGATCGTCACTTCCTGACCAACATGTTGCGAAAGTTGGTTGATGAACGTGCGCGGCGGACTTGTGATTTCCAGCGATTGTGATTCAGTAGCCATTTATTGTTCGGGTACCCTGGTTTTATTGGTATCGCAAACTGTTAGTTTGCGTCGCATCGCAGCCTAATAAGTTCAAGGGGCGTTGCCAAAAATGAACAAATCGCAAACTAACAGTTTGCGTTATGTATTAATCAGTTCAAATTGGTTCGTTCTCTGATCATTCGGCTCAATGTAGGAAACCTGTCGAGCCATTCCGCGGCCTGCAACACAATCGCGAGCGTTGGCTGAATAAACGGCTCATAGACATTGCCGCGATTGCAAACAGCCGTTTGATATGAAAACGTGCCAGTAGCCTTGAGGCCGCGCTGAATTGTCATCAGGCGAAATTCTTGTGCGACTTCGTCCGGATCCAGCGCCTCGAGACCCAGCAGTCTGCGGTCTTCCAACAGAAACAATCTATAAGCGCGCAGTTCCGCAAGCGAAGGGGGCTCGGGTCGCCTGTCCAACAGAAACGAAACGAGATCGTAGGTGACCGGACCCATGCG
>DASWDX010000211.1:0-4256 GCA_036395055.1 Pyrinomonadaceae bacterium
TAGAAAAAGAGAAGTTGGCTGTGCGCGAAATTGAAAAACCACAGTCGGGAACGGAGGCTCTCGTTCGCGTCTTGCTTTCCGGAATCTGCAACACCGACCTGGAAATCGCGCGAGGTTATGCTGGGTTCCAGGGAACTCTCGGGCACGAGTTTGTTGGCCTGGTGGAGGCAGCGCCTGATCGTTCGCTCGTGGGCAGAAGAGTCGTCGGTGAAATAAACGCCGGCTGCGGAGTGTGTGACCTGTGTCGCGCAGGTGATCCGCGTCACTGCCCAAGTAGAACTGTGCTCGGTATTGTTGGACGAGACGGCGCCCATGCTGAGTTTTTGCGGCTGCCATTAACGAATCTTTTGCCCGTACCTGATAACGTCGTTGATGAGCACGCGGTTTTCGCGGAACCACTCGCCGCCGCATGCGGCATCATGGAACGGGTGGACATAAAAAGCTCGCATCGAGTTGCGATTATCGGCGACGGAAAGTTGGGCCTGCTTTGCGCGCAAGCCCTTGCCTTGAGCGGGGCCAGCACTTTGTTGATCGGTAAACATGCTGAAAAACTACGTATTGCGGAACGGCGTGGGATTGAAACAGCTACGGCGAGAAGTGCTGCCAAACGAAAGCGTGAATTCGATGTGGTGGTGGAGGCGTCGGGCTCACCTTCGGGCTTCGTTGGCGCGCTGGAGTTATTGCGGCCACGCGGCACACTGGTTTTAAAGTCGACCTTTCAGGGACCGGGCAAGATCGATGAAATCGATCAGGCCCGTCTGGTAGTTGACGAGATCAGTATTGTGGGTTCCCGTTGCGGCCGATTCCAGCCGGCGCTCGATCTCTTGAATAAAGGGGCGATCGATATTGACAGCTTGATTAGTGAAGAGTATCCGCTTTCCAGGGGCGTGCATGCAATGGAACGCGCCCGCAGGAAAGGCGTCTTGAAAGTGTTCCTCAGACCGTGAAGAACAAGACGGCAGGAGGCAGGAGCAGACGGCAGGGGAGGCGGAGAACGCAGAACGCCTCCCCTGCCGTCTGTTCCTGCCTCCTGTCTATTACTTTCTGCCTTCCGCCGCTGATCTTTTGCCGAAGGGTCTACCATTAGTTATACTTCAGGCCTTCCCTCTGTGCCCGGTAATCACTTCCCTTAAGTGACAATCTCGGGGGCCCGACTGGCAGCTTTTTTTCGAAGGTGGTGTTTTATGTTCGACCTTGCTAAAGACCAAACAACTCTAAACGAGCGGGCCATCTTGCGAAAGCTCCGCGTTTGGATCATCGCGCTGGGCGCCGCCTGTCTGCTGGCGGGAATTGGAGTAGGCGCCATGCTTTCCGGGCGCCCAACCGGGGCACAGAATGAGGTGCAGATTGCGCGTGCGCCGGAGGCACTTTCGGCTTCGTTTGCGGAGATCGCGCGGCGCGTAGAACCCGCCGTCGTGAACATTGAGACGCTCACGGCAACGACCGAAGTCGCCGATAAAGATAACGAAGATAAAGACGATCAATCGTCCAACAATCCATTGCTCGACATGTTTCGACGTCAGGCGCGTCGCCCCACGCGGGGCGTGGGTAGCGGTTTCATCGTCAGTCCAAAAGGTTACATTCTGACGAACGACCATGTGGTTGAAGGATCGTCTCGGATAATTGTGGGTTTGCAGTCTGGCGAAAAATATCGCGGCAAGGTTGTCGGTATCGATGAAGAAACCGACGTTGCGGTGGTAAAGATCGATGCCCCACAGGACTTGCCTACCGTCACGCTCGGTGACTCGAATGCCGCTCAGGTTGGCGATTGGGTGTTGGCGATCGGTTCGCCTTTTGGTCTCGACCAAACGGTTACTGCGGGCATCATTTCGAAGAAAGAAAGAGAGAGCCCTTTCTTCACAAACTTTCAGCGTTTCCTGCAAACTGACGCCGCGATCAATCGCGGAAACAGTGGTGGTCCACTCGTGAATATGCGCGGCGAAGTAATTGGGATTAATTCCCAGATAGCCACTTCTACCGGCGACTACAACGGCATCGGCTTTGCCCTGCCGGCGGTGGAAGCGAATTTCGTCTACCGGCAGATTCTCACAGGCGGAAAAGTTCGCAGAGGTTATCTGGGCGTTACGCTGGAATCAGTCAAAGAAGAGTTTGCGCGAGTCTATAGTCTCCCTGAGGCCAGGGGCGCGATCATTATGGACCTGCCGCCAGCGAAGGATGGGCAGCCGACGCCGGCAGCGAAAGCAGGCATGCAGTCGAATGACATCATTACTGAATTCAACGGTCAGCCCGTGGCCAGTGCGCAGGATTTGATCCAGAAAGTTGCGGCAAGCCCGGTGGGTGAATCTGTGAGCTTCACTTTCCTTCGCGACCGCGACGGAAAACTGGAAAAGCTAAACGCCAACGTCGTGCTTGGAGAACGCCCCAAGGAACCTAAAATTGGCGAACTCGATGATTCGACTGCTACCAAAACCAACGAAAAGGAAAGCGATCTCAAAGGAAACGGACTGCACCTGGGAGTTACGCTCGCCGAGCTTACACAGCAGCTCATCGCTGAGAAGCATCTCACAGGGGTGCGGGGCCTCTACGTGAAGGATGTTGATCCTAATGGGTTGCTGGCGGAACTGCGCGCCGCCGGCGGACAGCAGGCACTTAGCGAAGGTGACGTCATCACTCGCATAAACCGGGTGCCGGTCGCAACTCTGGCTGACTTCCAACGCGTTCTGAGCGGCTTGAAGACCGGTGATCCGATCGTGTTGCAGGTGTCGCGCTTCGTCAGGGATCGGGTAACGACTAGAATTATTCAGTTTACTTACCAATAAGGAATGGTGTCAGGCGTTAGGTGTCAGGTGCCAGTCGGCCGATACCTGACCCCTGATACCCGACACCTAGATAATGGCTCAAGCAAAAAAAACTCTCGCAAAGAACAGCTCGAAAAAACATTCCAGAGCGCCAGCACGCGCCTCCGTAAAAACCTACAGTAACTACATCGGTGGCAAGTGGGTCCAAAGTGAGTCCGGCGAAGTGTTTGAAAACATCAACCCGGCTAATACGGAGGATGTGATCGGTCGTTTCCCACTCTCAACCAGTGATGATGTGAACGCCGCGGTTAATGCTGCCCAAAGTGCATACGATGGTTGGCGTAACCTGCCGGCTCCCAAACGCGCCGAAATTCTTTTCCGCCTCGGCGAAATCCTAATCTGCAACAAAGATCGCTTCACCGCTGACATGACCCGTGAAATGGGAAAGGTCGTGAAAGAGGCAGGCGGTGATGTGCAGGAAGCTATCGACTGCACCTACTACACTGCCGGGGAAGGACGCCGGCTGCACGGGTTTACTACTCCGGCAGAAATGCCTGATAAGTTTGCAATGTGCGTACGTCAGCCGGTGGGTCTCTGTGGATTGATTACGCCATGGAACTTTCCGATGGCGATTCCTTCCTGGAAACTAATTCCCGCGCTCGTCTGCGGCAATACCGTGGTTCTAAAACCCGCCGAAGATACGCCGCTGTCCACTTACAACCTGGTGCAGGCTTGCGAGCAAGCAGGCATACCGCCGGGCGTTGTGAATCTGGTCACTGGCTATGGCGAAAACGCAGGAGCTGCGATTACCAATCACCCGGCGCTGCGTTTGATCTCATTTACGGGCTCAACAGAAATAGGGCGCATTGTCGCTTCGGCTTGTGCCGAGCGCAACGCTATCTGCTCGCTCGAGATGGGCGGCAAGAATGTCATCATCGTAATGGATGACGCCGACATCGATCTCGCAATCGATGGGGCGATTTGGGGTGCGTTTGGAACTTCAGGGCAACGCTGCACTGCCTCCTCGCGCCTGGTCGTCCATAAGAAAGTCTACAAGCAGTTTTCGAAGAAGCTGGTGGAACGTACCAAAGCTTTGCGCATTGGTAATGGCGCAGATGCAAAAACAGATGTCGGCCCGGTTATTAATGCCGATGCCGTCAAGAAGATCATGAAGTATATTGAAATTGGTGAGCAGGAGGATGGGGCAACTTTGGCCTGCGGTGGCAAACGCTTGACGCGAGGCGAGTATGCTCGAGGTTATTTCATTGAGCCCACAGTGTTCACCGATGTAGCTCCTGACATGCGTATTGCCCAGGAGGAGATCTTCGGACCAGTAACGGCTGTGATTCCCGCCAGATCTCTCGACGATGCGGTCGAAATCGCCAATGGAGTTCGTTACGGCCTGTCTGCTGCAATCTACACTCGGGACGTAAACCGTGCCTTTCGCGCCATGCAGGATATGTATACCGGAATTTTTTACGTAAATGCTTCGACGAT
>DASWDX010000212.1:0-4998 GCA_036395055.1 Pyrinomonadaceae bacterium
GATAATGATGCGGGCGTCCCGCGAGTCGATGCCGGCAATAGCTTGACGAACCCGTGGAATTGCAGACGGCGTCATGCTTAGATCCGTAGCCCCCAGTCCGATGAGCAACACCGCGTAGGCCGGTGTGGATGCCATCTCTCCACAGGCAATCGCAGGAATCCCTGCGCGTTCCGCAGCCTTGAGGCTTTGATCGATACTATGGAGGACAGCCGGGTGAAGAGTGCGAAACCAATCTGCGACTTCGTCATTTCCCCGGTCTACCGCAAGCGTGTATTGCACCAGGTCATTTGTGCCCAGCTCGAAGAAGTCGACGATTCGCGCAATCCCGTCCGCCATAAGAACTGCGGAGGGCACTTCAATCATCGCTCCGACGGTGACCTCGCCAAAGATACGCCCGGCCTTCTGTAGCTTGTTCGCTTCCTCCTGAATGATGGCTTGCGCGCGCCGCACGTCGTTCACGTCGGCGACCATTGGCAAAACAATCTTCAGCTTGCCATTTGCAGCGGCCAGCAGAATAGCTCGCACTTGCGTGCGCATGATCTCTTCATTGCATAATGTGAAGCGAATTGCGCGCAGACCCAAAGCCGGGTTCTTCTCCGGTTCATCAAATTGCTGACGCAGGTTATCGCCACCTAAATCAAATAGACGAATAACAGCGCCCTGTTCGCCTCCAATCTTTGCAATCGCTTCGTACGCCTCGCGTTGCTCCTCCTCTGAAACCATCGCGCCGCGTCGAGCAAGCAAAAACTCCGATCGATATAGTCCAACGCCGGACGCGCCAAACGTTTCGACGCCCTCAAATTCGGATGGCACTTCGACGTTCGCCCTCAGAGTTACTTCGACGCCATCCTGAGTGCGAATGGGCCCCTTCGCCTTGAAGTCAGCGGTGACTCGCCGCTTTACTCGATGGGCGGTTTCGCCTTGATAGAATTCGAGTGTCGCCGCTGAAGGATTCAGAATTACTTCATTACGGGCGGAATCGACGATGATTTTGTCGCCCGTTTTAGTGCGGCGGTAGAAATCGCGCAAGCCAACCACGGCGGGAATACCGACACCTCTGGCCAGGATCGCTGTGTGGGAGGTCCAACCCCCGGTATCTGTCACGAGTGCCCGAACGTGGTCGAGATCTAATTCCGCGACGGCGGACGGCAGCAGGTCCTGGGCAACAATCACCGCATCCTCGGAAAGGCTGCGGTTCCCTGGTTGAGCGCCGCTTAAAGCCACCAGCAGGCGCTGCATTACATCCTCGATATCAGAATCTCGCTCGCGAAGGTAGTCATCTTTGATCTGTGAATAGAGATAGAGCAAACTGTCGCCAACCACTTTTACGGCCCACTCTGCATTTTCATGTTTCTCGAATATGTGCCGCTCAATGTCTCCAATCAGTTTCTCATCCTCGAGCATGAGCAAGTGAGCATCAAAAATGTAAGCATGGTCTTTGCCAAAGCGTTTCTCTGCTCGTTCCTTTAAGGCCAACACCTGACGGCTCGCCTGGTCGACAGCGGCGCGAAAACGGCGGCGTTCCATTTCCAAATCTGCATCATCTATTCGCCAATGATACACGTGTTGAGTGCCATCATGGAGGCGCAGCACCTGGCCTATGATGACACCTTCGGAGACACCCAGGCCTTTGCATCGTATCTCCGGACGTTCGTCTATCATATCGACGACTCCGGTTCCATTTCGCCAAACCCTTCCGCGAAAAGCTGGTCAATGGCATCAATGGCGGCTTCTTCATCGATTCCATCGGCGGTGGCTTGTAACTCTGTTCCGCAACCAGCGGCCAGCATCAGAACGCTGAGAATCGACTTGGCGTCGGCGCTCAGGCTGCCGTCAATTCGGCTTAGCTGCACCTGACTCTGAAAGCCACTGGCCACGCGCACAAGCTTGGCCGCGGCTCTCGCGTGTAATCCAAGGCGCGTTTTGATCAGAAGAGTACGTTCAACCATTATTTTGCGCTTTTTTCAGGAGGAGCGAGCAGGTCGCCGGCCAGATAGATTCCCTGACGTCCGAGGTCGCAAACGCGACGAGCAGTCTCAACGAGGGAGTCGCTGGGTGATTGATTGAAGAGCTTGATAACCATTGGCAGGTTGACGCCAGTCACGACTTCCACATTGCCATCGTCTAAAAACATCGAGGCGATGTTGGTTGGCGTGCCGCCAAACATGTCCGTCAATAGCAGCACACCGGCTCCTTGAGATACGCGAGTTATCGCGCGCTGCACTTCATCGCGGGCGGCGTCCACATCATCATGCCAGCCTATGGAAACGGCAGTGATGAACGAGATGGGGCCAACGATCATCTCCGCCGCGGCCAACAGCTCGCCGGCGAGATGCCCGTGCGTCACAATCACACCCGCTATTCGTCGCGTTTCTTCTTTTGCCGCGGCTTGACGTGGATCGCTACTCATGAAGTCAGTCTCCTGAATTAGCCGCAAACATAGGGGTAACCCGGATCTGTGGCCACTTACTGAATGGCAGTCAATGTTGGCGGTTTGATTTTCTCACATCGCGGTGGACCACATGAACATCAAAGCCGGCGCGTCGCAATTTTCGCCCCAGTGCGTTTGCCACCATCACCGAGCGATGGCGACCGCCGGTGCAGCCAATGCCGACTGATACATAGGATTTTCCTTCATGCTTATACTGGGGCAGAAGATAGTAAAGCAGATCGCTGAAGCGGTTCAGAGTCTCCTCGACTTCAGGCTGGTCTCTCAAGTATTGCACGACGCGCTTATCGTGGCCCGAGAGCGTTTTCAACTCGGGAACAAAATGGGGGTTGGGCAGATGCCTAACGTCAAACAGCAACTCCAGATCGCCCGGGTTGCCATATTTATGACCAAAGCTGAGTAGCTGCACGCGCATTGGTCCGCCCTTGCGGTCTGGGCTGAACCTTTCCAGGAGATGCCTGCGCAGCGTATGAACAGTGTGATCAGAGGTGTCAATGATCTGATCCGCAAGAGCGCGAACGCGCGCCATGGCCGAGCGTTCGGCGCGAATCGCTTGTAATAAACTCTGGCCCTTATCAGCGGGGTGAGGCCGTCGCGTCTCGCTGAAGCGGTGCTGCAAAACGTCGTCCGAGGCTTCAAGAAAGAGAACGTAAACGCCAAGTCCCTCCGCCCGCAATGCTGCGAGTTGTTTGCCGAAGTCTGCCAGGAATGTGCCTTCACGGATGTCGATTACGAGTGCCGCCCGTTCAATCCCCTTATCACTCCGGTCCGCGGTGACCAGGCGCGCGAAGGTTGGCAACATCGTAATCGGCAAATTGTCTACGCAAAAGTAACCAAGATCTTCAAACGCATTGGTGGCGGAAGACATCCCTGAACCACTCAATCCGGTAATGACGACAATTTCAGGAGCCGCATCGGTCCTTTCCAGGTTCCTCTCAGTGTTCTGCTTCATCGGGAAGTGCTGTGCGTAACTACGGCAGGGACAAATAGCGAGACGTGTATCATTGCATTGTTTGTTTTTCTACTGATTGTACCTTCCCACGGTGGAACGTCGAATACTCGCCGCCGAATTGGGTGACAATGGGTTTGAGACAACTGCGATCATGGTTCGATCAAGCCAAAATTTCCGTCCTTACGTTTATACAGCACGCCGATGCGCTGGGTGTCTGCGTCTCTGAACACGAGAAACTGATCCGGCTTTGACGAGAGTTGTAACGCTGCCTCTTCCGCGGTCATTGGTTTGATCGAATAGCGACGCGCAGAGATGATTCTCGGTGGACGGGGTGTGGCTTCTAATTGGCCGTCAGGAGTAGGCGCCACCGCCGCAGTGCGTTGCGCTCCCTGCTTTCGATCAATAATTTTTTTCTTCAGTTTCAGCGCCTGTTTTTCAACCTTCTCAATTGCGCGCGTCAGCGCCAGGTACATATCGGCATTGACTTCTTTCGCGGTCAACGTGTGATCGCGCCAGTAAACCACGACCTCGCCGATATGGCGATTCTTTTCCACAGTAATGATGACATGTACGGAGGGTTCGGTGCCGTTGAAAATGTGATCAAGTTTTTTGAAGTTGTCTTCGACGTGATCACGGATGCCAGGAGAAACTTCGACGTGTCGACCGGTGTATTCAAACCTCATGTCTGCGGTTCCCTTCTCACCCTGATGAATAGAGTAATGCTTGCCAAAGCGCGAGCCGCTTGGCGAATTACAAAATCTTTGGGGGCGAAAATCGATTTCTGTAGTGCCGAGGCGGACCTTGCTTGTCCGCCCGGAACTGAGCGCACACATCGGTGCGCCCCTGCAAAATCTTGTTACACCACGGCGCGACGCTCACGCGAACCAGGAATGCTCATCTGATCGCGATACTTAGCGACGGTGCGGCGCGATAACTTGATTCCATCTTTGATCAAAATCTTCACTACTTGATCGTCGGTGATGGGATTGTGCGAATCTTCTTCTTCAATAAGTTTTTTTATCTTCAACTTGATGATACGCGTCGAAATCTCTTCGCCGTCTTCATTCATCATGCCTTCGGTGAAAAACCGGCGCAACTCGATAACGCCTTGCGGGGTATGCGCATACTTGCGGTTGACCACTCGCGACACGGTCGAAAGATGCATGCCAATATCTTCCGCTATATCTTTCAACATCATCGGCTTGATGTACTGAACACCTTTGTCCAGAAACTCCTGTTGCCGGTGCACGATCGACTCGACCACTTTGTAAATCGTCTGGCGACGATGCTCGATGTTGCGCAACAGGTCAACTGCCGAGCGCATCTTCTCCCGAATAAAACTCTTGGTTTCATTGCTGACGTCCGACTTGCTGAGCATCTGCTGGTATTGTTGACTAACACGAAGGCGCGGGCTGCCGTCATCTGCGAAGTAAATCACATACTCTTCGTCGTCTTCATCAAGTTTCTCGATGTATATTTCAGGAGAAATCAGAATTGGCTCTTCGGCGGAGTAGCGCCGGCCAGGGTAAGGATCAAGTGTCCGAATGAACTGCAATTCATTCAGTAGCGTATCAACGTCGCTGCCAATCTGTTTGGC
>DASWDX010000213.1:0-3715 GCA_036395055.1 Pyrinomonadaceae bacterium
CTAAATCGGCCGTTAATGGAAGGCGTTATCGCGCGCATGACCAATGACGACGAAAAGGCACGGTCGGCCTTCACCGCTGCACGCTCGGAACAGGAGCAAGCAGTTCAAGCTCAGCCAAATTACGCTCCGCCGTTGTGCGTACTTGGTCTGATCGACGCCGCTCTCGGTCGAAAACAAGAAGCGCTCAGCGAAGGCAGACGCGCGGTTGAGCTTCTTCCGGTCGGAAAAGACGCGATCAACGGCCCGCTTATGATCGAGTATTTGGCGCTAATCGCTGCATGGGTTGGAGAGAAAGATCTCGCTTGCGAACAGCTTGCCATTGCCATCCGTCCGCCGAGCACTGTGAGCTATGGTCAATTGAAACTACTACCGTTTTGGGACCCGCTGCGGGGAGACTCGTGTTTTGAAAAAATTGTCACCTCGCTTGCGCCGAAGGCTGGGAATCCAGGCAACTAAGAAGTAGAGCGCGTCTCCCGCGCGCCGCTTTACGCGTCCAGTGAAAAGTCTAACCGCTTGTTCGGTACAATGAGGCGCGCTTTCAACGCCTCTCGCGCCGTTTCAATGGAATTGAGTGTTCTACCAACGAATTGCGCGACGCCTAGAACCGACAATCGTCGAGCAATGCGATAGCTACGTGCGTCGGCGATGCACGACTTCCTTGCCTGGAATCGATGCTTTGTAGTGCGCTGCTCGGCAAGTTGCCGCTCGCCCCGGCGTTGTTCGCGAATCTGGCGATCGATAAAATGCATAAAGCTGTTCTCAATCTCATCCCGACCGAATAACAGAAACGTTCCATTCATTATTTGTCCTCCAATCATTCAAATAAGAGGTGCGACGACAAGGTTCTCATCGTTAGTCGCCTCTCCTATTTGAGACACAACTGGATCGAATTCATTTCGGCATCTGGATGTCTCTGGACATGGCGATGAGCGGCGCTTAAGCTAACGAGCGATCAACTACCTCACGAAATTCGAACGAAGCTGGATGTCACGGCGCGACACTTACAAAAATAGCGCCGCAGGGCTTTGAACCCTGCGGCTTCTATTAGTGTTGTCCGAAGCTCCGCGCGGACTCAGTCGACAATAACCACGTGATCGATCATACGCAGATCGCTGGTGTTTGCGTAATAAACACGCACGCGTGCGCCGGGTTTGATCGCAGTTTGGACGGCTTGGCCAGCTTTGTCCAAAACGCGGCCGCGTCCGTTGAGGACATAACGCGCTGCGCTTTTCGAGTTATCTTCTCGAATGACGAGCGTTTTGATAGGCTGATAACTGGCAGCCGCTCCTTCCTCAGTCGTCATTTTGATGACCGCCCCCGTGACTGTTACGGGTTCTGTGGTTGTTTGTTTCTTATTCGTCGAGCTCGGCTGTGCGAATGCCAACGGAGCAAGTAGCAAGCAGCCGAGCATAACAATTACTTTTTTCATAGTGCCTCCTCTTTGATGTTGATTGTTATGCATGTTTTACTGGCTGAATCTCTGGAGCTGAGCTGAACGGAACAAGAGCCAGTTAGTGTCTTTGCCACAGTCCACTTTTACCTCGCTTGCAGTGAGTCTGGAACCCATCTCATAACTGCGCTGCGTAGTGTTCTCCACAGAGCTCGGTCGCCGTGCCGATACGGGATAACGAGAGTACGGGACTACCACGCAGTCGTTAATACTCCGTGGTCAGTGATCTGCAGCCACCGCACACATTAGGCATTGCTCAATCCCCAAGGATGGCGCATCAATTGGGCTTGCCATCGTAGAATGAACGAAAGAGACCAGAATGAAAGAGCATTACTTCGATGATATGAAAGTGGGTGACCGGTTCAAATCCGAGCCGCTAAACGTCACGGAGAAGCAGGTCATCGAGTTCGCCCACAAGTTTGATCCGCAGATGTTTCATCTGAACCGGAAAGCTGCGGAGCGAACACTTTTCAAAGGGCTGATCGCGAGTGGCTGGCACACGGCCGCCATGACGATGCGACTGTTTGTGCAAACGTTGAACTTCGCCGAGGGCGCCATCGGGCTTGGTGTTGACGAATTGCGTTGGCCTAACGCGGTGCGACCCGGCGATGTGCTCACTGTTGAAACAGAGATTCTCGATCTAAGGCCGTCGCGCTCTAAGCCGGGTTACGGCATTATTCGGTTGCGTAACGTGACCACGAATCAAAACGGCGAGGTTGTCCAGACAATGCTGGCAAGTGCGATGGTGCCCGGGCGGGCGGGTTTGGAGTTCCGCCTTTAGGCGGATCGAGCTAATCTCAATCCCATGTCCGCTGCGCGCTATCTATGGCGTCAGCTCAACCAAAAGCAGCGGGAAGGAATTGCTCGCGTGGCGCAAGGAACGTGGTTACGCGTGGCATTCACCGCCGCATCGGCCCAACTTTGGACATCTGCGATTTCTCATTTCCGCGGCTTGCTACGAACACCGTCATTACATCGGCTACAGCCTGGAACGCATGGACAGTTTCTCGTGTGACTTGCTCGCAGTGCTCTCAACGCATGCGAGTCAGACGTTCGCGCGGTGCGTGTTGCCGAATCACTACCACGCGCTCGTGGAGACGCCGAAGATTAAACAGTTACTGCATGAATTGGGACTGCTTCATGGCCGCACTTCGCACTCCTGGAATGGCGAGGAGCGAACTCGCAGACGGAAAGTATTCTTTCGCGCTGTCGAGCGCGCGATGCGTTCAGAACGACATTACTGGGCAACCTTGAATTACGTCCATCACAATCCTGTTCGACACGGGTACGTGGAACGATGGAAGGATTGGCCATGGGGTAGCGTTACGGAATATCTAGCGGAAACAGAAGCGGAGGAAGCGAAACGTGTTTGGCGGAAATATCCGGTGCGAGATTACGGCGAAGGTTGGGACGAGCCAGAAATGTAACTTGAAGGTGTGCGGCTTTAGCCGCCTCCGCTCGGAGTTCCGCGTTCATGTGGTCCCAGGGATGCACGCCCTAGTCACCGCCTGAAGGCGGAACTCCAAACTTCCGGCCTCGACCGCTTCACCGATTCACCATCTGCATTGCCCAATCGGGATAACGCGCGCCGGCGACGGCTTCGTGAGGAGCGACTTCATCGATGCGTGCCAGATCTTTGGTGCTGAGGGTAACATCAAGCGCGCCGACATTTTCCTGCAAATATTTGCGACGTTTGGTTCCGGGAATCGGTACAATGTCGTTGCCCTGTGCCAGAACCCATGCAAGGGCTAACTGCGCGGGGCTGCACTTTTTCTCGCGAGCGATTTCCTCGACTCGCTTCACGAGCGCTAAATTGCGCTGGAAATTTTCTCCCTGGAATCGCGGCGAGGTTCGTCGGTAGTCGTCTTCCGGTAAATCCTCGAAGCGTTTGATTTGCCCGGTCAAAAATCCGCGGCCCAGCGGACTATATGGCACCAAACCGATACCGAGTTCGCGGCATACGCCAAGAACCTCCTTTTCAGGATCGCGTGTCCAGAGCGAGTATTCCGATTGTAATGCCGTGATCGGATGAACGGCACGCGCGCGCCGGATCGTCTCCGCGCCTGCTTCGGACAGACCCAGGTAGCGCACCTTGCCTTTGCGTACGAGCTCTGCCATCGCGCTAATGGTATCTTCAATAGGCGTCTCTGGATCGACGCGATGCTGATAATAAAGATCGATCACATCAACGCCCAATCTGCGCAGACTTTCTTCGCAAGCTTTGTGGACATAATCCGGCTTACCACTGATCCCGCGGTAGTCCGG
>DASWDX010000214.1:0-3955 GCA_036395055.1 Pyrinomonadaceae bacterium
CCGGAGATGCGCAACTGAGCCAGCTTGGCGGCCTTCACCTCTTCGCGCACTGCCCAGGGAGGCAACAGTGTGATGCCCCAACCGTGTTCGGTCATCAGCTTAATGAAATAGGTGTCATTGGACTCGAGGGCCATGGCCGGACGGATGCTGACGCTGTCGAAGAACTGATCAGTTGCGCGCCGTATGGAAGAGCCTCGTTCGAAGAGCACCAATCGCTCGCGCTCGATCTCTTTAACCGTCGCCGAGCGTTTTTTTGCCAGCCGGTGCTGCCGACCTACAATCACCACCAGTTCGTCTTCGACCAGTTGCTCTACCTTTAGCGCCGGAGAGTAAACAGGCCAGGATGCAAAACCGATGTCTGCCGCGCCCTCCAGGATTCCGGCAATCGTCTGCTCGGTGCTTACGGTCGTGCGAAACGACAGTTCAATTCCTGGATGCGCGCGCATGAAAGATTCAAAGAAGGGCGCGAACAGATAGACCAACGCCTGGGTTGCCGCTGCCACGCGTACCGAGCCCGACGCCGAGTGCTCGCGCCCGAACACCCGCTCCCGTAACGTTTCGGCCTCGTCAAGGATCCGTTGCGCGTGTTCAAGAACCACTCTGCCCGATTCCGACAACCTAACACCACGTTTAGCGCGAATGAACAAAGGCTCGCCCAACTCCGTTTCCAATGCTTTGATCTGGTGGCTGACGGCGGATTGAGTCAGATTTAGCTGCTTTCCCGCCCGCGTAAAGTTCAAGGTTTCGGCTACCACGCGAAAAGTTCGCAATTGCCATAACTCCATAACCCGCTCTCCTCACAACGATAGTGTCCAGACATGAGTCCTTTTAATGACCTCTATTAAAACAATGAGTTGGATGTATGACAACGTCTTTCGTAGACTCCGCATACAACAAGTGGACAAACACAGCCAACCCCTTTACGGCGCATGCACCACGCTCGCACTTCGAAGTACCCCTACAATGAATAAATCAAACGACCAGGCAGATAGGGATATGAAGAACAGATCAGAAAGTACCAAACATTATTTACTAGCCAGTGATTTTGATCAGACTTTGAGCTTCAACGACTCGGGAATTGTTCTCAGTGAACTTCTAGGGACTGCCAGGTTTGGTGAAAAGGTCGCCGGCCTGTCGAACATGAACCTGGTGCAGCAGGGAGGCGAACTAGCTTACCTGCTGTTGCACGACCCTGAGTACCGTTGTGTCCGTAAAGAGAACCTGATAGAGGTGGGCAAACGAATCCGTCTCAAGGAGAACATTCAGGAGTTGTTGCGGTTCCTCGAGAAGGGCTTTGACGACTACCGCTTCTCCTTCTATGTCGTTTCGGCCGCGCCAGAAGAAGTGATCCAATCGGCGCTCAAAGACATTATTCCGCCGGATCACATTTTCGGCACGAAGTTTCGCTACGACCAGTCCACTGGCGAGATTGATTCGATCATTCGGGTCCCTGCCGGTTACGGAAAGGTCAAGGTGATTGATGAGCTGCATTCAAAACTGCAGGTGAGTTACGACCGCATCGTCTATGTCGGCGACGGCAGCTCAGACGTTCACGTGATGTTGCACGTCAACCGCCAGGACGGCTTCACAGTCGCCGTTTCTGAGGCCAAGCATATCGCTCAGATCGCTAAGCGCAGCGTTCTTAGCGACGACGCGCTGAGCTTGTTGGTTCCTGTTCTCGAAGACATCGTGGGCTGGGACTCGGTGCGCATTCGGTTGCTCTTCGAATCAGAGGGCTTTCTGATTCAGGAGTGGGACAAGGTTCGAACGGATTGGCTGACCATTCGCGAGATACCCGATCGAGCTGACTCAGAATTAAGGTTACTGGAGGCCGCTAATGCATGACGGTCTCGGGTGGGTGGCGACGGCGCTCTTCGCCACTTCGTACTTCTGCAAGACGTCTAGAGCCATGCGTCGTCTCCAGGCGTCGGCTGCCCTTTTGTGGGTCGGCTACGGCGTCTGGATGAATGCCCTGCCGATAATCGCGGCGAACGTGATCGTGGCTGCGTTGGCATTGTACTCCGACTGGAAGCAACCGCGGCTTTCGAGCGCAGCCAATCGCCAACCGGAGGCCTAGGCGAATTGCTGGTTTCATGTCAGCAATACCCGCTCGTGAGAAGGACGAATTGCTAAAGGAGATATGGTGTGGATTTCGTAACGTCTTTTCAGCTGCGCGGTTGATCGCTGGTGTAAGCTGACGTGAGGAGCGGGAAGCCATCAGCCCGATGTTAAGTTTAGGCGTCGAGTTGATTGCCGAAATGGAGAGCGAACACAAACTCGTCAGTGATCTCATGCCCGATCTGGTTATCGAGGTCGCCAGTCGATCTGAAGCCGGTGACATCCTTAGCTCTCCGGAGCGTTGTGCCGATGTCATCTGCCTCATCTCGATTGGCGCACTTAACGATGAACTGCCGATCGGTTATCACAACATCTCCAGTAAGGTGCGCCTGCTCTTCGGGGATACACTCGATGCGGAGTCGGGCGCCACAGAAGGCGACGTGCGAACCCTCATGGAAATTGCGCAGAACCTAAGATCATCTCAGGGAAAAGTGCTAATCCATTGCGAGGCTGGTGTTAGCCGATCTACGGCTGCAGCGCTAATCCTTTACGCTTGCTGGCTTGGTGCCGGGCGTGAGTGCGAGGCAATGAGACGCGTTTTAGCGCAGCGTCCCATTGCGATGCCGAACCGCAGAATGGTTGAACTTGCGGATCATTTGCTCAAACGAGGTGGACGTTTACTGGAAGCGCTGGGCTGAAACGCATTTCGCGGTGCTCGCCGAAAGCTTACTGCAGTCGTCGCTGATTGTATGTTTGCCGCGGATCAGCCTGTTCTGAACACTCTCAACAACAGTTGGCATGGTACTGATCTCATCAGTCGCCGTACCCCTTTCAATAATCCTTCAAGCTCGGCTCGAGCTTCCGTTTGTCTGTCCGACTTCACGGGTGTGTTGAGTGTGGAGTGCCAGCCCTCCACGTCCAACACAGTCTTGAATAGCGCGGTCATTTCTAAATGCAAAGGTCGCCGCGGCCATCGCAGCTTTGCAGCTCAGCTCGCGTCTGCATATGACTTTGACGGTTGCACGCGCGGGTGCATATAGTTGACCCTCGCCGGAAGCAGGTTGCGCGGCTTGCAGCGCTTAAATTAGCCCAAGTGTTTTGGAGTTGAATAAAGTGAGTTTGTTGTTCCCAAATCTTCCACGATTCTTTGCCGCTGCGATCCTTTGGCAGGATGGCTTCAGCATAATCCGCCGCTTCTGGTCATACGCCAATTATAAATTCACTCTTGGAAATATACAGGTATCGCTGACGAGCCTGTTGTTGGGTGTCATTGTCATTATCCTGACAGTCGTCTTCTCGCGAACCGTGGCTTCGTTGCTCGACCGGCGCATTGCGAAGCGCACGCATATCGATCCCGGCCTACGCTATACCATCGCCAGGCTGGCAAGATATATCGTCGTCACGGTCGGTGCCCTTATTGCCTTAAGACAAGCATTCGCGCTTGATCTTACTTCAATCGCAGTACTCTTTACCGCGCTATCAGTCGGTATCGGTTTCGGCTTGCAATACATTGCCGCCGACATTGCTTCCGGATTCATTCTGCTTTTTGAGCGACCGATTCGTGTCGGCGATCGCATTACCATTGGCGATGATGAGGGCGATGTGAAGAGCATTAACCTGCGGACTACGCTGGTAACCACCAATGATCGTATCGCCATCATCGTTCCGAATTCCAGGCTGGTTACCCAGCGCGTCATCAACTGGTCATACGGCGATCCGCGCGCGCGAATTTCGATTCCGGTCGGCGTCGCCTACCACTCAGACGTAAAGCTGGTGACTGAGACACTTTTAATGGCCGCGAAGGACGTCGAAAACGTTCTTTCTGATCCGCCATCAAAAGTGCAGTTTCTGAAGTTCGGCGACTATTCGCTCGACTTTCGCTTACTCGTCTGGACTC
>DASWDX010000215.1:0-5781 GCA_036395055.1 Pyrinomonadaceae bacterium
GTAACAACGTCGGTTTCTTCAGGGTGCCGCACGTGATCGGCAGGCAGAGCTGACGGTTCCGTCAGCGGGCCCGACGGTAGATCGCCAACCCATTCCAGGAAGTTGCCGCGCAGCATACGTGTAACGTCACGCTCAATTTCCTGCCGCGTTACCGCGCGTCCGCTCCGAAGCAGTCGTTCGTAGGCTTCGCATAATGATTCGCCAATAACATCGCGCGAATGTTGCCATTTGTAGATGAGTTGTTCCAGGATGCGGGCATCCGAGTGTTGCGGAATGAAGCTGGTGCCCAGTAGTTCCAAACGCTCGCGAGTAATCTCAGAAACAATTGATGGATTGTTGAGAAACCACCAGCAACCGAAGGGCATCAAGTTGCTAAATTTCCGCGCCGCGACGCACAGCTCATGCTGATTTTCTCGCGATAGAAACGTTGCCAAAAATCGGACATCCGGATACTCGGAGCACATCCGCTCGAGTGCTCCCACATCTGCCCTGCCGACACCGTCGCCGGCGACTCCCAATGTGGAATTAACACCGCGGCGCACCCCTACCATCAGGGCAAGAGCAAGGCCATGCTCGCGTGCAGTGGGCAACGCAATTTCACGGAGGACCCAGTGCCGGGAGTCGCTGGCCGGAAACTTGAATTCAGCTGGAAGTGACACGGCCATGCAAACTGGCCTCGTAGCCGCGATCCACTTGCCGAGAAAACGGCGTACTTCGGTGGCCGTCTTAGCAGACCTGCGAGTGTCAACCTGGCAGCCCAGCTGCAACAACATGCTCACGGTATGTTCCCAGTCGTTAACCAGTCGGTCCATCCGAAGCGCGGCATGAAATCGCTTGTCGATATCAGCACGGGTTTCCCATACCCGAGCCTCCTGGGCGTTAAATGGATCGTTGGTCATCACAACATCACTCACGCGCGCCAGATTCAGGACAAGGTCGACATGCGCCGAGAGGTTCCTTGATCGAAAAAAAGCCCGGGCGTCTGAAAGGTCTGCAGTCTCCGCGTCAAGGCCGAGAGCGTTAAGCACCGTAACGACCCCACGCGTTGCTTCGGATAAAGGAGTGTTCTCCACGAAGAGAGTCTTCCATACCAGGTCCGCCTGTTCGATGGTATTCATCCGCCAGAAATGCTCCGGCTTGATCTCGTTAGAGCGGAAGGTCTCAACGATCAAATAGTGATAAGTCAGTAGCTCGTCGATGCCAAACAAACTCATCTCACCGAATTGAGGAGCCAGGAGATGAGTGTGAACATCAATAACCGGAGTCGTTTTGACCACGTCCGTCACTTCACGTCTAAGTTGCGTGGGATCCAACAGTGCGCCTCGTTCGGCTACTTTTTCCGTGGTCTTGGTCATCGTCTAATCTCGTGGAGGGAAGCTATAGAAGAACGTTGATTGGCCTCCGCGCATCGCCGGGATCGGCCCACCGATCATTCGGGATTATCGGCGTCCAGCCCGGCCTCAACGGATCTTGATCGTAAGGATACGAGCCGAGACGATTATGAAGTTCTTTATAATTAGAGAGCTTATCATAGTCGAGTTTCACACCAAGGCCAGGCCCGTTGGGTACTACGATGGACCCGCCCTCGTATTGAAATTTACCCCCGGCGATGATGTCGTCGGCGAGGTGATGATAGTGCGCGTCAGCGGCGAACGAGAGGTTCGGAATTACTGCGCCGAGGTGCAGCATGGTGGCGAGCTGAATGCCCAGTTCACCTGACGAATGGACGGCGACACCCAGTTGAAAGGTTTCGCATACGGCTGCCGCTTTGACGCAGGGACGAAGACCGCCCCAAAAAGTGGTATCGAGCAGAATCACATCCACGGCGGTGTCCAGTGCGTTGGCCGCAAGCTGCTCGAAGTTGACCACAACTGTGTTCGTTGCCAGTGGCATCCGCACCTTCTCGCGCACGCGGCGCATTCCCGCCATTCCAAACACCGGGTCTTCGAGATAGTCGTTGCGGATGTCCTCGATCTGCTGACCAAACCAGATCGCCATCTCAGTTGACCAGACGCCGTTAGGGTCAAAACGAAAGCGATCGCCACCGAGTGCGGAAGACAACGCGCTATAACATTCAAGCTCGTACTCCGGCGGAAACACTCCGCCTTTCAACTTGTGCGAAGAGAATCCGTAGAGCTGTTTCAGTTCGTTCGCGTGTGCAACGAGTTGTTCAACCGTTCTGACTTCGCCCGTGCCGTTTTCAGGATGTGGATAACGGAAAAAAAGATATGAAGCAAACGGCACGCGATCCCGCAGGCGGCCACCTAAAATCTCAGAGACGGAAACGCCCCACTTCTGTCCGAGGATATCGAGGCAGGCGAACTCAAGCGCGGCTAGAATTTGTGTGCGGTTGTTATAGAGCGAAGCTGTCGGGTTCGCAATAAGAAACCTTAACTCTTCGAGCCGGGTAGGATCACGACCGACAAGATATGTCTTCATCGCTCGGAACGCAGCTTCGGCGGACTCTCCCCCACCGCCCATCTCGCCAAGCCCGATCAAACCCTCATCAGTCTCGACTTCAATGATCGTACGAACGAATCGTCCCCAATGACAGCCGTTGGCGTGTCTCAGCGGAGCCTCCAGAGGGACGGTTACGGTAGTGGGTCTGATGTCGGTGATCTTCATTGCAGGTTCAGTAACTCAAGTGGAACCATTTTCCACTTGTCATTTGACAAATGGAAAATAATCTTCTTTCACCATGCAAGGCTCTTGGCCTTGTACTCCGGAAGAGTCTTTGCCGGCTTCTCAACTCCTGCCGGCAGAGGACGCTTCGAGAATGTCTGAAAATAAAGAAGCACGGCGTCTCGCCACCAGATTGCATCACGTTCTTGAATCGCCAGCTTTTTTGCAACCTGCTCGTGGCGTTCCGGATCAACAACGCCCGCCAAAGCATTCCACTCTTTGCGCGTGCTTCGTATCCAGTCCACGCCGCGTTGATAATGTAGAGCTAACTCATCCCACATTATTCTGCCCGACTTCATTCGATGAGCCCACGGTACATGATGAAACCAAAGTAAGAACTCTTCCGGACAGGTGGCTGGATTTTCAAAACCATCGCGGACTGGTCGATGGTATTGGCTCAAAGTATTACTGCCGGTTTCAGTGCGATCGAATCCCAAACCTCGCTCATCTGCGCGGTGATAGTAAACCGGATTCCAGTCGTCGCGCTCAAAGGTGTCCCACCAGGGAGCAGGGCCGTAATGATGCCCACCCCACATAAGGTGATGAAGGCCAAGCGGCGTCATGTAGTCCACCAGTGCCTGATGCGATTCAAGCATGATGCGAGCGATCGTTCCGGTAGCTTGAGGATCACGCGTGAACGTCATCTTTATCCATTCCTCGGCGATCTGCCGCGAGCTGAGATCAGGGTTCCAGGCAAGCCGCCCGAACGCATACCAGTTGGCCTGCAGAAAATGATGGCCCGTCCAGTTTCGATCCGAACCGGTGTTTGCTACTCCCGCGATGCCAGTCAGACGCTGCGAATAAAGACTTCCGTCAGCCACTTTCGTTACAGTCGACCCAGGCCCTTTGGCGTAAGTATCGGAGTCGAGTACCTCACGCCACATCGAGGCCAGGAATACAAGATGGTTGGAAAAACCCAGGTACTCCTGAGTGATCTGAAACTCCGGCATCAGTTGCGTCTTTGGCATTGCGCCAAACAGTGGGTGAAAAGGTTCACGCGGCTGAAAATCAATCGGTCCGTTCTTCACCTGCAGTAAAACGTTGGCTGCGAACTTGCCATCAAACGGTTGCAGATTCTCATAGGCTGCTCCGGCCCGGTCATAGCCGGGCTTCATGTCATAGACGAACGCGCGCCAGATCACGAGTCCGTTATGAGGAGCCATTGCGGCGGCAAGCATATTAGCGCCGTCGACATGAGTACGATTGTAGGTACGCGGCCCCGGCTGACCCTCACTATTGGCTTTGATAACAAACCCGCCAAGGTCAGGGATAAACTCGAAAATCTCATCAGCCTTCTTCTTCCACCACGTCGCCACTTCAGCGTCGAGAGGATCGGCTGTTTTCAAACCGCCGAGTTCAATCGGTGCAGAAAACCGCGCTGAAAGAAAAACGCGGACTCCATAGGGACGGAACACGCTCGCTATGACAGCGACCTTGCGAAGGTAATCTGCTGTCAGGATCTGTGCATCCGCATTCACATTGTTAAGTAGCGATCCATTGATCCCGATCGAAGCATTAGCCCGCGCATAATCGCGCAATCGCGGATCGATTGTGCTCGGCAGGGCGCTCCAGTGCCAAAGCGATCGGCCTGCGTAGCCGCGTTCGATGCTGCCGTCGAGATTGTCCCAGTGATCAAGCATGCGCAGTTGTATGCGTGGCTTTTGAGTTACGTCTAAATTGTTGATCGGTTGAAGGGTTTGCATTAGCCGGAGGAAGTGAAAAGCGCCGTAGAGCGCCCCTATCTCGCCGTCTGAAGCGATCACGGTCACCGAATGAGTGCCGAGTTTAACGGAACGAATTCGAAACCCCTCCGGTCCGAGTTGAGAAAGTTGGGATTCCCATCGAAGATTCTTGATGAGCGGTGAGCTCTTAGGCGTTCCTGCGATGATGGCCCCATCGTGGCTCGCTTCGTTGCCGACGGGAACGGGACCGCCAACCAATCCGCTGCATCCGCTGACCAGCTCGGATCGAATCGCGTCAAGCGTCGGCGAGTTGCCGGCCACCACGATCTGGGCAATGTTAGGTCGATACCGAATAAGCGCCTGCCGGGGAAGCTGATCGTAACGGAGCCACAGACGATAACCGTCTTCTGCATTCGCGATCGTCATCGTTGCGAGCAGAATGGCAACGGCGGCACCAGCGAGCGATCCATAGTTGCGATTCTTCCCGGAAATCACCTTGATACCAGCTTCCTCTCGTTAAGCAGCAACGCAAATGACCATGCAACGTAACCAATGATGTGCGCCTTTTTGACAACCCACGCGCTACTACAGTGTTCGTTTCATTGCCGGTCTTTTTCTCTGAATCTTGATGAGCGCTCGCATTCAACCTTGTCCACCTTTACCCGGCTCGGCAGATTGCCCTTTGTGGGAGGATGATATTAACGCACAACGGACTTTGGAGGACGCAAAAGACTGCGGCACTAACCAGCGAAAGCCGGTAGACGTGAAAATTCTATCAGCGACGCGTCCGTTCCGTTTTGCAAAGGCGTGGCCCGGAAGGAGAGTTCCGAGCCATGCGGCTGCTGGTAGCTAGAAGGAGACGCGCGCGCCGAAACGCCACTGGCGTGACTGGTTCGGTCCCGTGGTCCCCGTGATAAAGCCGAAGTTGCTGTTGTTGATGTCGCTCACCGGGTTGGCGAAGTTCGCGTGGTTAGTCGCGTTCAGCGCCTCTGCGCGGAGTTGCAATTGCACGCGTTCCGAAACTGAGAACGTCCGGTAGATGCTCATATCGGTCTCGAAGAACCCCGGACCACGGAGATTATTTCTGCCCCCGCTCCCGAAACGCGCACCTGTCTCCGGTGCCCAGGCACAGTTTGATGTGCAGGTCACTCCTTGTATGGTTGTATTTAGCACGGTATTGTCGAACCATGGTCCAGCGGCTGAGCCGCGCTGCGAGGCGGTCCCTATTCCGCCCAAAGTACGGATGACCGGGTTGGTTTGATTCGGCACTTGAGCACTCCCACCAGCCAGCAAATTCGGAGCACTGCCTTGAATGACATAGAAGGGCAGACCGCTCATAATGCTCATAACGCCGCTGACCTGGAAGCCGCCGAAGACCTTGCTTGCCCAGCCCTCATGGGCCCACCGTTGACCCTTG
>DASWDX010000216.1:0-3558 GCA_036395055.1 Pyrinomonadaceae bacterium
GCACTCCTTTTTGTAGGCAGGTTAATGCGACACGAGGAAACTTGAAAATTCAGTTTGCTTTCTATTGCAGCTTAGAATGAAAGTCAACCTTTGTGCTGATAGTCGACAGTCTATAGTCGCCAGTCCATAGTCGGCAATCTACAGTTCACAGTCTGGTCGGCACTCCACTGGCTAATGTTTCATTAGGTACTGACTGACTACTGTCGACTGTGTACTGTTGACTGTTTGCCGTTTGCTGCGTCTTCACCAGCCCATGCTCGAACTCGAGCCCGTTCCGATTAGTACGCGAAACAGTACTGGCGAATTGGCGAGCAGCATTGTTGCCCACGTTCGCGGGCGATTGATGTCTTCCGCGAGATAGAACATGCGTGGTGGGAAATAGATCAGCAGCGCGAGAAAAATAAGAATGAAGAGTCTGCCGATAAATTCTGCCGGTCCTGAAGGATGGCCCAGCCCCTGGAACGTCAACATGTTCCAGAACACCTGAAACAGAATCATGTTCAGGAAGATACAGACATCGCCCAGCATTTCACTTTGCGGACTGCGCAGAAACTCTGACGGCGGCTTTTTGGGTGGTAAGAAATAACGGTAGATGAGGAAGGTTTGAATGATGGTGAGAATCAAGATGCCGAAGATCATTGGAACGAACACCGCGGCGCTGTCAAAGTGTCTACCGAAAACGAATTCACCGAGGCTGGCTACAATGGCCGAAGCAATAACGAGGTTCAGACAGAAATAAAAGATCGGGTTGAACAAACAGCCACCAAGTGTGGTTTCTTCCGATTCCAGCGTTATGTCTCGAGCTTTGCGGCGCTGGTGAAAATGCCAGCGTTTCAGAACGGCACCTGCGGCCGGCAAGATCCACATGGCCAGGAAAATAAGTCCAAGTCCCAGTTGTAGTATCGGCTCGTCGGCCGAGACCTGACCGAAGAGATTCATGACCTGGCGCGTTAACAAACGCATCAGGAAGACATTCATTACGAAAACAAAAATGTCCAGTAACAGTCCGCGATTAGTTTTGGCGAAGAGGTTGGCGAGATGGAGTCTTAAACTGCCCGCTGGTCCTGGAGCAGCGGTTCGTTTGTTTGAGGGTTTCCGCCTGGGCATTTCGTTACGTGCAGTCCGCGATTTCGCTATTCTTTCCGGCTATGCCACCTGATGTGCGGAACCGTTTGAGTTTAATCTGAGAGCGTTCGCTCCCGTGATTCCTCAACGCTGCGCTGACTCGCGCCCTCTTCGAGGATTGCTGCGCGGAGGGCTAGTTGATCGGTGTAAACCGCTTCATCAATCCCGCCATTCGACTGAAAGGTGAGCAGAAGCAATCCGGCGACGTAAAGCGCAAGCGTGAAGAAAGAGATGTAGCCGGTTGCCGGGGCGAATGCTGGTGCGTCAAGCGTGCCGAGCGATGCTCCCTGTAGCAACGCACCTGCCACTTGCTTTAACCAGCCACCTTCCGGACTGTAAAGACTCGCCAGCAATATATGTTTGAGTACGAATGCCGTTCCGAAAAGCACTGTGAGGCTGCGCAATAGTCTACGCGCATCAAACGACGAAAACTGGTTGTTCCAGAGTGTCCATAAAAAAAAGAATGAGAAGAGCCAGTGAAGGAGGCCACGCTCCGGAAGCACGGAGTTGAAGGCCTGAGCAGACGCGAAAAAAAGAGTGAGGAGCATCCAGCCGTGCGAGATATTTGTCAGAGGCGGACGATCACTCGCCACCCATCGGTTAAGCTCTACGAGCCGGCCACGTACAAACAGCAGCATCAAAAGGACCGCGAGCACAAGTGTGACCAGCGGCGGTGAAACGAAGATGAACGCATGGGCCGCACTGATACGCAACCCGCCCAGCAGCGCGACCGTTAAAAAAAGCAGCGGCAGCAGAATAAAATGCAGGAGAGAGCTATTTCTTGAGTGATTGTTCACACTCATCTTGTTCATTGCTAGGCAGCATGAAGGACCGCAATCTCAGGGTCTGTCTTACTTCCGCGTCCTTAGAACCTTTAGTGGGTTGACGTCGCTCCAGCTTCGTTCCACACCTTGTTCCAATTCGGCTTTCAACTCCGCAACTGTGTGCATTTTCAAGTTTGGATCATCGATGGACAGCTGGGCGGTTGATGCAAGGTTGGCGGCGCGGTTGGCGGCTTCCAATCCGAGCTTGAACAAATCCTGGTCGTAGTAAACACGGCCCCAGCCTTCGCGGTAAAATGAGTAGGCGATGTAAAACTGCGTTCGCGCATCGCGCTGCGCCGGGTCCGCACGCTGCCATTCGTCGCGCGCGGCGCGAAACTGCTCACGAAGGAACAAGGAGTGCCCGGAATCGAATTTCTCCTGGTTTATCTGATAGGTTCCGGCAGCCACCTCGGCGCTGGTTGCCACCTCTCTGAACGAGCGCGGCTCGGTCGCGTAAATCCAGATGATGAACGCACCATAGGTGATGGTTAACGCGAGGCCAGTAACTTGAATGACCCTGGATTTCATTGTTTCATGTCCGATATTCCTTCGGCCTATGCCACTTGATGTGCGGAAGATCTAAGACAATCTAAGACCTTCCAGCCCCCTGAAGAAAAAAGGGCTCAACTGAGCCGAGGACCATAGTCCTTCCGCTTTGAAAGATGAGGCGGCAGAACCGCGAGTAGCCTCAACCACGAGTGAGTTGTCGATACTTAATTCGGTGTGGTTGCTCCGCCGCTGCTCCGAGGCGCGCCTTTCGATCCTCTTCATAATCGGAATAGTTTCCTTCAAACCAAACAACCTTGCTGTCGCCCTCGAAGGCGAGGATGTGCGTGGCGATGCGATCTAAAAACCATCTGTCGTGGGAGATCACCACAGCGCACCCGGCAAAGTTTTCCAAAGCCTCTTCCAGAGCTCGCAATGTGTTAACGTCAAGATCGTTCGTCGGTTCGTCCAACAGCAAAACATTCGCGCCCTCTTTCAACATTTTTGCCAGATGCACTCGATTGCGTTCGCCGCCGGACAACCTGCCCACCTTCTTCTGCTGATCGGAACCCGAAAAGTTAAATCGTCCCACGTAGGCACGCGAATTCACCTCGCGCTTGCCGAACATCAATAAATCCGTGCCGCCACTGATTTCTTCCCAGATCGATTTATTCGGATCAAGCGTGCGGCTCTGATCCACGTACGCGAGCTCGACAGTTTCACCAATCCTAATCGTGCCGCTGTCAGGTTGTTCCTGGCCCGTGATCATGCGAAACAACGTCGTCTTGCCAGCGCCGTTAGGACCGATCACGCCAACTATGCCGCCGGGAGGTAGCGCAAAATTCATGTCTTCGACCAGCAGGTGATCGCCATAGGCTTTGCTTACGCCTGCCGCTTCAATCACGACGTTGCCAAGCCGCGGTCCGGGAGGAATGTGAATCTCCAAGTCCTCGCGGCGTTTTTCTGAGTTTTCCTGCAACATAAATTCATATGCATTTATGCGTGCCTTGCCCTTAGCATGACGGGCTTTCGGCGACATGCGAATCCACTCCAGCTCGCGTTGCAGAGTCTTCTGTCTTTCGCTTTCCGATTTTTCCTCGCGACGGAGACGCTCCTGTTTCTG
>DASWDX010000217.1:0-14476 GCA_036395055.1 Pyrinomonadaceae bacterium
CTGGTAGATCTCCGGGTCTTCAACTGGATTCTTGCCCAGGTAGTTGATGGTGAAGGGCGTGATGTCCGTGTTGTAGTAATAGGTCGACCAATCGGAAATACCCGCCCCTACCGATATTGCCACGAAGCGATTCGACGAGGCTGTAAGAAAGGCAGAAATGTATCCGCCCTGGCTCCAACCCATGCAGGCCACCTTCTCTTTATCCACCCAGCTTTTGCCAATCAGATAATCCACTCCGGACAGCACGTCCCACGCATCGCCCACGCCCAGATTGCGCATATTGAGCTTGCGAAACTTTTCACCGTAGCCGGCGCTGCCGCGATAATTTACTTTAAGCACCAACGCTCCGCGGGCCGCCCAGATGTCGGATGGGTAGTAGCGAGCATCAGGAGTCAACAGCGCGGGACGGTCCACGCCTGTTGGGCCACCATGAATCACACACAGCAGCGGATATTTCTTGGCAGCGTTGAAGCCGGACGGCTTAATCAACATGCCTTCAATACTGGTGCCATCAGTGCTCTTCCAGGAGATAACTTCGCGTGTTCCCAGCACGAGCGATTTCGTTTGTTCGCTTATTTTGGTCAGCGCGCGTGGGGAAAACCTCCAAACGTCTGACACAAAAACTTCGTTTAGCAACGTTGGTGAGCTGACGGTGAATGCCATCTGCCGGCTGTCGCGAGTTAGCGAAAACGAACCAGCCATCAAACCATCTGGGTCCGACAAACGCATAATCTTCGCACTCACGGGATCGACTCGAAAAAGGTGTGACGCGGTTTTTTGCAGCGCAGTAAAGTAGATACCCTCAGGCCGCCACTCAATCAGGTTGGGACTCTCGTCGAAGCTATCAGTGATCGAGCGCGGCGTGCCCCCCTGAGCAGAGACCACAGCCAGTCGGGAGTTGCTGGCGAAGTAAGCCGTTTCCCCCATCGCCGAAGAAAACACGATTTGTTTGCCATCTGGTGACCAACGCGGATTGCTGTCCGGACCGGGTTGCGAGACCAACTTTGTAACCGCATCATCCGCGAGGTTCAACAGATAAATGTCGGAAGTTACTCCCTGGATTAGATCGGGATTGAGTGTCGCGCTAAACGCGATTTTCGATCCATCGCGAGACCAGGAAAACGCCTCCACGCTGAAATCCTTTTTCTTCGTGCGTTGCTTCCCGACCACCGGCGCATTCAGGGCTTCGCTAACATCGAGCGTCCAGAGATGCGCATAGCTGTAGTCCTTACGTACGACCTCGTAGTCGCCCAAATAGTCTTTACGGTCTTTCGAAGCCTGAGGCACGGGCTCGGTGGCTGTATAAGCGATGCTGCGCCCGTCTTCCGACCATGCAAAATTGCTGATCGGAGTCTCCGATTTGGTCAGTTGCACTGCTTCCCCGCCGGCGGGATTGATTACGAAGATCTGATTCTTGTCTTCCAAACGATTACTCGTAAACGCCAACCATTCTCCGTCAGGTGACCACTTCGGATTTGTTGAAGATTTCTCGCCACGCGTTAGTTGAACGTTGCGGTCGCCCGCAGCACTGCCAACCTCAGCCAACCAGATTTGGGTAACAAAGGCATCCTGCTTGAAGTCCCCGAAAGTAACCGTGTAAGCCACCCACTTGCCGTCCGGCGAAATTTGCGCGCCGCCGATGGATCTAATCGTCAATAGCTCATCAATGGTGGGCACGTGGCGATTTGCATCAGCTGCAGGCAGGACGCGGGCGAAAGTCGGAGAAAGTGTCAGGCAGACAATCAGGCTGATAATTAGACTTGTAGCTAATCTTTTGGGCACCGTAAGACTCCTCTCGGTGACTGATTTTCCGCGAACAGATGAATTACCCTCGCGCTGCAAACACTACTTGCGGGGCGTTACCGTAAAAGATGAGAAAAACTTGGCCGCGGTTTCAGAAGCAAATCTAGGGTCCAGATCTTTTGCACGCACGTAGGTGAGACTGTATAACCGTTTGCCGACGACATAGATTCTTGTTAGTGCCGTCATCTCTACCTCATCATTTACCCTAAATGCCAATTCAAGTTCGCGACCAGGGTAACCGTCCAAAGTAATCTTCTCTTCGCCAACTTTAGTTGCTCCGGCCCCACGGATAATGCCGTCGCGCGTATCGTCAAGAAAACTTTGGAGGTCCGCGCCCGTTGACGGGAGGTCATAATACTCGCATATGAAACCGTAACCCTTTTCTAACTCTGTGTATCGATAATTAGTTAACTCTTTGATTGACGGATCGGTTATAGCCTCGAACTTTGGCTTATGCGGCAATAAAACAGAAAATTGACCTTCAGCCGAAGTAAACTTTATCCACTCCGTCTCAGCCTGAATCCCGTACGCCAGAGCACAGCTAACTAACATGAGAAATGTAGCGAATGTTCTTTTGCGCACTGTTCCTCCGAAAAAGGGTTGTTGGCACTAAGGATTCAAGTCAATGTCGACCGTCACTACTGGTCTCTCCATTCCGGAATGCGACCGGGAGTCCAGGGAGCGCCAGCGGCTTCCATTTGTTTCTCAAGTCTCGCC
This sequence comes from Pyrinomonadaceae bacterium, assembly GCA_036395055.1. Taxonomy (GTDB): domain Bacteria; phylum Acidobacteriota; class Blastocatellia; order Pyrinomonadales; family Pyrinomonadaceae; genus PSRF01. The sequence continues at coordinate 2,521 of DASWDX010000217.1, forward strand.
AGGTCACTCTCGATCAACTGGCGCAACTGAGCGAGCGTTTGTTCAAACTCCTGGGCTGCCGCCGTGTACTGATTGATTTGCGTTTGCGTTGGCCGAGCCGTGGACAAGCGCTGTGCTCCAACAATGTCATTAACGCGCTCAGAAATCGACGGCGGCAGGTTAATGTTGCGCGCGCGTAAGACCGTGTCACCACGCAGAGCGCGCAGAATGTCGTTCGTGCGTTTATCAAAGGCGGCGGCATCATCGAGCAACTTGTCACCGGCACTTGGCGTATCCAGCAGTGCCCGACGGATAAGAGCCAAGCGCGGCTTCAAGGCATTGGCAGCTTCCAGCGAACCCTGCACAGCACGCTGCAATCGCGCAACCTTCTGCTGAAATTCAACCAGCGCCGCCCGATCAGTTACAGACATTCCTTCCTGACCAGCAACAGTTACCTGGAACTCTTGCGGCTGACTTAGCCGCGTCATAACACCATCAACTCGTTTGGCCAACGAGAGTTTATACGCGCCGGGCATGACTAATGGTCCTGCCGGTCCTTCGTTGAAAGGATCTTCAAGTTCGGGATTAGGTGGTGGTGGAAGCGACGATGGTGGATAGCGCAAATCCCAGGCGACCCGGTTTACGCCCGCAGTGACCGGCCCCGTCAGACGCCTGACAACGCGACCGCTCGAGTCCGTGACAGTGAAAATGACTGCCGGTGCTTCCTCTTCTTCTTCGGCGCTGAGATCGGTCAGACGTGGAAGGGCCACAGCTGCATTTTTCTTCGCCGCCTCTTTCTCGGCCTCCTGTCTCTTCGCCTTCCTGGTTTTCAATTCATCCTTTAAATAGTAAGTGAAGGTCGCACCGAAAGGAGGATTCTCCGCGGTAAAAAATGATTCGCCCTGAAAACTCTTGCCGCGCCCTCCCAGCGGCTGTGATTGGATGTACATCAATGCGTTTTTAACTGGGAAGAGTTGTCCCTCCTGCTTGAGCATGTCCGATTTGAGCAAACGCAGTGGCGTGTAATTATCCAGAATGTAAATTCCGCGACCAAAAGTGCCGACAACCAGATCATTCTCACGCTTTTGGATCGTGAGGTCTCGAACTTGAATAGTCGGCAGCCCGCCTTTCAGTTGTATCCATTTCTGCCCGCTATCTATCGAAAAGAAGAGACCAAATTCCGTTCCCACAAAAAGCAGGTTCGGGTTGATATGATCTTCGGCTATTGCCCAAACGGAACCATTCTTCGGCAGATTGTTGCTGATTGATGTCCAGGTGTGACCGGCGTTAGTGCTCTTCAAGAGATAAGGGTTGAAGTCTGCGTTCTGGTGATTTTCAAACGCGGCATAGACGGTGTTCTCGTCGTGATTGGAAGCAACTATGCGGCTCACGTAAGCCATGTTGGCAACGCTGGGAAACGTTTCAATTCTGCGCCAGGTCTTGCCGGCGTCTTCGGTCACCTGAATCAGGCCATCGTCAGTACCGACGTAAATTAAACCCTCTTTTCGAGGAGACTCGGCAAGCGCGGAAGCATTACCGAAGAATGCCGTCGAAGCATTCTTCGCGACGGCATCCATGCTCCAGACTTTGCCCATCACGGGCAGCTTGTCGCGATCGAGGCCGCGCGAAAGTTGTCCGCTGATAACCTGCCAGCTATCACCGCGGTCGTCGCTGCGAAATAGTTTGTCAGCGGCGAAGTAAAGCCGCATGTGCGAATGCGGACTAATGATGAACGGTGAATCCCAATTCCATCTGAGCGGTTCTTCGCCGGGCCCCACCGCGGGTTGAATGCCCATGCGTTCGCCGGTGCGTTTATCGAAGCGTGCAAGCGAACCGTTTTGAAGTTCCGCATAGATAATGTTCGGGTCTTCCGGATCTACCTGACTCCGAAAACCATCGCCGCTATGGGTAACAAACCAATCTGAGTTTGTAATGCCGGAAGCGCTACGTGTGCGCGACGGTCCGCCGAAGCTGAAGTTGTCCTGGGCGCCGCCATAGACGTTATAGAACGGAGTCGAGTTATCCGTAGTTACATCGTAGAACTGCGTGATGGGCAGGTTTCGTTTGAACTCCCAGTTCGTACCACGGTCGTTGCTTTCGTAAACGCCACCGTCGCAGCCCACCAGGTAATGATCGGTGTTGTTCGGATCGATCCAAATGTCGTGGTTGTCTACATGTTTGGATTTCTCGCCGAGACGCCGCAAGGTTTTTCCGCCATCGTCCGAGACCATGAGAAAAACATTCATGACGTAAATGCGATCGACGTTCTTTGGATCGGCAACGATGCGCGCGTAGTACATCGCGGTCACATCATATTCGTTTCGCCTTTCCCAACTGCCGCCGCGATCGTTTGATCGAAAGATTCCGCCTTTTTTGTCCGCGGCTTCAACGGTCGCATAGATAACATTGCTATCGACCGGCGAGGTTGCGAGCCCGATACGCCCCAGCTCAGTTGTCGGCAAGCCGGCTTTCAACTTATTCCACGTAGCACCGGCGTCAGTTGATTTGTAGAGCGCACTCTCCGGCCCACCGTTAATCAGGGTCCATATGTGACGGCGGCGTTGATACGAGGCCGCATAAAGCGTCTCCGGAGTTTGCGGGTCAATCACAACGTCCGTGACGCCTGTGTTATCGCTAATGGAGAGGATCTTTTTCCAGGTTTTGCCGCCGTCAGCCGTCTTGTAAAGGCCACGATCACCACCGGGTCCCCAAAGCGGGCCTTGTGCTGCTACGTAAACAGTATTCGAATCCTTCGGATCGATAGCGATGCGCCCGATGTGCTCAGAATTTTTGAGACCAACGTTCTTCCAGGTTTTGCCGCCATCATCCGAACGATAGACGCCATTGCCATAGGAAACGCTCCGCTGGCTATTGTTTTCGCCCGTTCCCACCCACACCGTCAGTGGATTTTTTGGATCAAGCGCGATGGCGCCGATGGAATAAGATCCTTCTTTGTCGAACACGGGCGTCCAGGTCGTGCCGTTGTTAATCGTCTTCCACACGCCACCCGAAGCGGCCGCCACGAAATAGCGCGCCGGATTGTTTGGATCGACTGCAAATCCTATAACACGTCCGGAAGTGAACGCCGGTCCAATGGAGCGGAGTTTCAAGCCATTGAATGTCGGCGACGACATCGGATCAGCGGGCTTTTTTTCCTCCTCACCCTTTTCATCTTCCGACTTCTTTTCGTCTGCCGACTTCGCAGGTTCAGGCGATGCCTGCTGTTTAGCCGCAGCCTCCTGACGCGCCTTCTCCCTCGCAGCCTTTTCCGCGGCTCTCTCTTCCTGCGCAGACGCCGACAGCGGCAGCAGGATCAAGAACGCAATCACAGCGACATAGATAAACAAAGCCGCGTATCTCGATACAAAAACGGTGAAAGTGGCAGGCACAAAGGGACGCATAAACAAAACAATCTCCTGGAACTTTTTGGACTTTGCTCTGGCGTTGACAGTCAGAAGAAGAATCGGGACGCTTCAGGAACAGTTTGGAAAACAGCGCCATCTTATCAGAGGACTGCAGGTCGGGCATAGACTTCGATGTAACGCAAACTGTTAGTTTGACGGCACTGCCTGAGAACCTTCAATGTACTTAATGGTTGACTAGAAACACTAAAACTTCGATCGCGCTAACCGCGGTTAATGTCACGGACTGCGGTCGCGACAAACTAACAGTTTGCATTACAACCTTGGTATGCTTGGCTCATGGCTACACCGAAAAAGGATCAAAATAAATCTGCACAACTTTACGCGCGCGCACTTGAGCTGATGCCTGGAGGCGTCAACTCGCCGGTGCGTGCCTTTCGCGCTGTCGGCGGAACACCGCTCTTCATCCAGAGCGCTGCCGGGCCAACGATCACCGACGTCGAGGGGCGAACATATATTGATTACGTCGGCTCGTGGGGTCCGATGATTTTAGGGCACACCGATGCGGAGATTATCGCTGGCCTGGCAGCAGTCGCGGCAAGCGGCACCAGTTTCGGGGCGCCCAACGAGTTGGAAATTGAACTCGCGGAAGAGATCGTCGCTGCCGTACCTTCGATCGAGATGGTGCGCATGGTAAACAGCGGCACCGAAGCAGCGATGTCGGCCATTCGCCTGGCGCGCGGCGTAACGGGACGCGATAAGCTCGTAAAGTTCGAAGGTTGTTACCACGGCCACGCCGACAGTTTGCTCGTGAAAGCCGGTTCAGGTGTGGCAACTCTGGGACTTCCCGATAGTCCCGGCGTGCCTGCTTCGCTCGCGCAACATACATTGACAGTTCCCTTCAATGACCTGGCCGGGCTGGAGGACGTTTTCAAACAGCATGACGGCATTGCAGCGGTAATTATCGAACCCGTCGTAGGAAATATGGGTTGCGTTCCGCCGCAACCGGGCTTCCTCAACGCGGTGCGCGATATAACAACACGAAACGGCTCGTTGCTGATCTTCGACGAGGTTATGACCGGATTTCGCCTCGCCCGCGGCGGCGCGCAGAAGCTTTATGGCATAACGCCGGACATCACCTGCCTCGGTAAAATAATTGGTGGGGGCCTACCTGTCGGGGCTTATGGAGGTCGTGCCGATTTGATGCGCAATATCGCGCCGATCGGACCTATCTATCAGGCGGGAACGCTTTCAGGAAACCCACTGGCTATGAAGGCTGGACTGCTGACACTGCGTCGGCTCAAGGATGAAACCATATATCGCAAACTGGAACAGCACTCAGCCCGTCTTTGCGAAGGATTGTCGAACGCAGCCGCGGAGGCTGGAATCAAAACCGTCACAAACCGCGTGGGTTCGATGTGGACCAGCTTCTTCACCGACGAGCCGGTTACCAATTGGACAACGGCCAACAAGAGCCACCGGGAACTCTACGGCAAATTTTTCCACGCCATGCTCAATGAAGAAGTTTATCTTGCGCCTTCACAGTTTGAAGCCGGCTTCGTCAGCATCGCCCACACCGAAGCTATCATTGAACAAACAATCGACGCCGCGCGAAAGGCGTTTCAAAAAATCGGGGAACCGGGGAATAGGGGAAAAAGGGTAAAGGGGTAAGGGGGAAAACGGGAAAAGGGTAAGGGTAAGGGGTAAGGGCAAAGCGAAAGCATCCGTTGGTAGCCAGCACGGTTTTCTTGCCCTGCCTTTTACCCTTTACCCCTTACCCTTTTCCCGTTTTCCCCTTACCCTCCCCCTTATCCCTATTCCCCTTTTTCTTGTTTTCCATCGTTTTACAGCGGCAGGTCGATAACGAAGCTTGTTCCCTTGCCTGATTCACTGGAGACCTTAATTGTGCCGTCATGTTGTTCGACGATCTGTTTCACGATGGCCAGGCCCAAGCCCGTGCCGCGTTTCTTGGTGGAAAAGAAAGGCTCAAAAATACGATCGAGCGTGATCTTGTCCATTCCCTTTCCGTGATCGGCAATCGTGACCCGGGCGAGCTTTTTGACGGGGACATCCTCATTACCATCACCTGCAATATTGACTACGGCCGTCGAGATTACCACTGGTGCACGCTTGGGGCTCGCATCGATCGCATTCGCGATCACGTTGACAAACACCTGACTTAACTGATCAGGGTCCCAATGACCGATCGGTTTTTGGCCTGCCAGTCTTTTCTCGATTGGGGTTTCTTTGTCCTTAATTTTATCAGTCACCAATTCGAGACTGCGCTTAATAAGTTCGTGAAGATCCACGTTCGTTTGTTCGAGCGCCTTACGCCGTGAGAATTGAGCCACGTCCACGACCAGTTTGTTGAGGTGCTTGATCCCCCGCTCCACCAGCTCAATCGTGTTCAATCCTTCATCATCGCTGACACTATCGCGCAACATAGAGACGCCAAGGCGTATGCTACCGAGCGGATTTCGAATTTCGTGCGCCACCTGAGCCGTCGCCTGGCCCACTGCCGCAAGCGACTCCTGACGCCGCAAACCACGCTCCGCTTCCGCCGCCTCAGTCACATCAACCAGCGTCAGGATTTGTCCGCGTGAGCCATTGATCGCCAGCGGGGATGAATAAACATCAAAGGTGTGCTGGTGGTCAGAGTCTTCGGCTGAGGGACATACCCAGCGCCCGCGATATGCCGCCTGGTTCACCAAAGTAGCTGTGGCCGCTTCTAACATTTTCAAGGCCGCCTCGGGTGCGAATTTCTCATAAACTGACGCCCCGATAGTGGCCCTGGGGAAAATGCGGAAGAAGGCCGCGTTGGCACTACGGATGCGATCATTCTCATCAATGGCCGCAACCGCGCTAACCATTCCCTCGAGCAATTGACTGGTGAAGTTTCGTTCACGCCTGGCTTCTTCCACGCTCCGTCGCATCTCGCCAAAGCGACGTTGCACTTCCCATATCGTGCCAGCGGCCACCAGTGCTCCGAATATGAGAGCAATCACACTCCAGGTCCGAATTGAGCGTGCAGCATTTTGCTCGATGATTTCACCCTGGCGAAAAACCTCGAGTTGCTCCTCCGTCAGGTTCCCGAGCAGAGTATTGAGTTCTGTATCGACCGTCTGGAATGTTCGAAAGCCTTCCAGCGAGTAGCGCCGCAAATCTTCGGTAACCCCAACGTAACTTGCCAGGTCATTGCGAAACCTGCCCCAGGCGGGATCGTTAGAGAGCAGCTGATTCTCGAGCTGAGGCAGCAAGTCGTTGACTTCATCTCGCGCCAGGCCCAAGCGCAAATCGAATGGAGGTTTTAGCTCGCGGCGAGCGTCGGCTTCAGCTCGAATCCTTGCTTCGTTATCCAGTTTGGTAACTGCAAGCCGAAGCTTGAGAAGTAAACTCCACTTTGCCGCGTGCTCTTGTTCGAGATTCAAAACGGTGTTTCCCACCTCGTCCATGCGACTAACACTTAATACCCCTAGTACGGCGATCAGTATCAAAAGCAACAGGAAGCCGACAATCAGAGGCACAATTGCCGGCGAAAGCTGGCCCACGCGAACGCTATTTGGCGGCGAAACGGGAGCCGGCGCGTAAGCGTTGGTTTCGCTAGGTCCCGATCGGCGGTAGACAATTCTCGGTTCGGCGGGTTCTTCAAAGGCACTGACCGTCGAGACGCCGGGGTCTTCGCCATTACCAGACGTGTCGGCCTTATCGGGCTGAACAGTGTCATTTTCTTCCTTCTCGATCATTTGCTTGCGCCCTACTTTAGGTCTGACTACTGCACCAGTCCAGAGTAAAAGGTCCAGCTTGCGGCTATCGTAAACCTGCAACCTGCGGGTTGTAGCCTAAACCCACTAAGGCTTCGCATCCATCCAATTGTCAGCGATACCAACATCCACAACCAACGGCACATCCAGACTGACCGCGGATTCCATTTCCCGCTTTAGAACTTCGGCAACATGTTCCGCCGTATCCGCCACCGCTTCCACCAGCAGTTCATCGTGCACCTGCATCAGGAGTTGAGCCTCGATACCTTCGCGCTTGAATTCCTCCTCGACTCTCAGCATGGCGATCTTCACGATATCACTTGCCGTGCCTTGAATAGGCATGTTGATCGCTTCACGCTCTGCCGCTTTGCGAATGTTTGCATTGCGATCGCCGATACCGGGCAGCGGACGAATGCGGCCGTAGATAGAGCGGACGTAACCATGTTCGCGCGCCCGGAGCGGTACTTCCTCCATGTAACGTCGCACGCCTTTGTAAGTGTTGTAATAGTCTTCAATAACTTTTTTTGCTTCCTGTCGCGAGATGCCAACCCGTTGTGACAAACCCCACGGTTCTATAGCGTAAGCGATCGCGAAGTTAACGATTTTCGCGAAGCGACGCGCCTCTTTTAGCTCTTCATCGGTTTTGGCGCCAAACACCAGGCGCGCCGTGCGAGCGTGAATATCTTCACCGCGCTGAAACGCCTCCAGCATTACCGGGTCCTGCGTGATGTGCGCCAGCAGACGCAGCTCCAGCTGCGAGTAATCCGCTGAAATGATCTTGTTTCCCTTTTCGGCGACGAAGGCGCGCCTGATACGACGGCCCAGCTCGGTGCGAATGGGAATGTTTTGCAGGTTCGGCTCGCTGGACGAAAGCCGGCCGGTGGCGGCTACCGTTTGATTTAACAAACAGTGGATTCTGCCGTCGGCTGCAATCTGGTGCGGCAGCGCGTCGGTGTAAACGCTTTTGAGCTTATCAAGCTCACGGTAGTCAATGATCAGCCTCGGCAACTCAAATGTTTGGGCCAATTCTTCCAGGACAGCTTTGCTGGTTGAGATTCGACCGGTCGAGGTCTTTCTTCCCGACGTCATCTCCAACTCAGACAGCACTTCGCCCACCTGCTTTGGAGAACCAATGTTGAATTCTCTTCCCGCAAGCCCATAGATCTTTACCGTTAGCTTTTTCAACTCCAGGCCGAGGTAGTTTGAAAGATCGGCGAGTGTCGCGCGATCCACTTTCAGGCCCGCACGCTCCATGCGAAAGAGCAGCGGCGCGAGCGGCAGCTCCATCTCGCTATAAATCGTTTCGAGCTTCTTCTCAAGGATACGCTGATGCAGAACCTTGGCGGTGCGCGCTGTCAAGTCGGCGGCGGCAGCCGTTTCCCATTGTGAATCCGACCAGCCGCTCGCGGGCTTACTGGTGCGTTCGACGCCAATCGCTTCGCGGGCCAGATCGCTCAATTCGTACTTGCTGCGATTCGGGTCAAGCAGGTAGGCGGCCAGAAACGTGTCGTCTTTGACACCTTCCAACGTGATGTCGAGTTGGGCCAGTAAACCGATGGCGCGTTTCAAATCGTGAACCGATTTCTCAATCAAACCGTTGGACAAAACCTCGCGCAGCGAGGCCAGCGCGGCCTCACGCCCTTCAGAAAACTTGTTGAAATCAATCAGCGCAGCGACACCTGCCGCCGTTGAGAACGCGATTCCTTCAGCTGCCTGGTAATCAATTGAGCATTGCTGCGCGATCGTCTGTTCATCTGATTGACTGGATTCTTCAGTCTTCTCTGGCTTATCGCCCAGCGGAGTGGAATCAGCGACGGCCACACCCACACCTTCAGCATCCCACAAACTTTTAATCAAATTATCCAGTTCGGTACGCGAATGGATGATTTTGTAGTTGAGCTGATCGTCAACAGCCGCGACCGCGGTCGCAGCATCGGCAAACTCGCGGGTCAGCGCGGAAAACTCCAATTCCTTAAACAGCTCGTAGGCAGCCGTGCGATCAGGAGGTCGAGCTTTAATCTGGTCCAGATCTAGATCAACATCGAGGTCGAGTCGTATCCGTGCCAGTTCGCGGGACTGACGAATGAGGTCGGGGTTGTTGTGCAACGATTCGCGATAAGTTTTGTGCTTAACTTCCTCCCAACGCTGGAGAGCCTCTTCAATCGAGCCAAACTGCGTGATGATTTGCACAGCACCTTTCGCACCTATACCCGGAGCACCAGGTATGTTGTCGATCGAGTCTCCCATCAGACCCAGTAAGTCCACGACTTTGCTCGCCGACACGCCAAACTTTTTCTCAACCCACGCTTCGTCGCACCACTCAATCGGAGGGACATATTCCTTGCGCTTCACCACCTGAGAATTCGTGCGCATGCAAACGATGTAAGGGTCGGCAACAAGCTGGCACATGTCCTTGTCGTTGGAGACAATCACTGCCTGCAGTTTTCGGTCGGCGACTTTTTTCGCAAGTGTGCCGATCACGTCATCTGCTTCAAAGCCCGGCGCATTGATTACCGGAATATTAAAGGCTTCGCAGAGCCGGATGATGTAAGGAAGTTGCGAGGCAAGGTCCTCCGGCATGGCGAGCCGATTGGCTTTGTAGTCGGCAAATGTCTCGTGACGAAACGTCTTTTCGCCCGACTCAAAAATGGCGGCGATGTAATTTGGCTTCTCATCCAGGAGCAGCTTGCGCAGCATGTTAGTGAAGATATAAACCGCTTGTGTAACCTGCCCCCGGGAATTGGCTAGCGGCGCCGCGCGATTCGCCATCGGCGCAAAAAAAGCGCGAAAGATGTGCGACATCGAATCGATCAGAAAAACCCGTTCGCGTGGCTCATTACCATCGGAAGCTTGCTTAGTTGGCATGTGTTTCGATGATAGAGAGGCGTTTTCGCAGTGTCAATGAAGCAGTCAGTCGGGAGAATAACCTGACCGCAAAGGGCGCAAAGGCCTCGCAAAGCTGGGCAAAGAAAACGAAAACCGTCGCGGTCCTTTGCCAGACCTTTGCACTCTTTCCGGTTAATCAGCCGCACATCCATCCAATCTTACTGTGGCATTCTCTCCTTTGATTGCCCGCAGTTGTGGCAATAGCGCAACAGTTAGCCTGCGATGCTTGCTCGTTACGAGATTTGCAAAGCGGCATAAGCATTGCACGTCAATTTGTGTTATGAACTTTATGATTCGCAATGTAACTAAGGACCACCTGCTTGGTTAAGCAAACTACGCTTGGTTCAGCCGTCGAGACAGATGGCGTTGGACTACACACTGCCGTGCCAGTGCACATGCGCCTCATGCCGGCGCCACCAGACACTGGCTACGTTTTTCGCCGCTCAGACCTCGGGGGCTTTGAAATTCCTGCCACGGTCGAATCAGTCGCTCACTGCGGCTACGCAACGACACTCATGCGTACGGGCGTAATGCTCTCGACAGTTGAGCATCTGTTGTCGGCGTTGCGAGGCCTCGGCGTCGATAACGTCTACATTGAAGTTGATAATCTGGAGCTCCCGATTCTTGATGGCTCAGCGGAAGTCTTCGCAGAGATGATCGAGAATGCCGGCGTTATCAGCCAGCCACTGGCGCGCCGCGCACTGCTCGTCAGGGAGAAGGTTTCTTTCGAACAAGGGCATAGGCGCATCAGCGTTGAGCCGGGCGATCATTATCAGATCGACTGCTTGATCGACTTCTCCCATCCGATGATTGGCATACAACAGTTTTCACTGCACCTCGATAACGGTTCCTTCAGCAAGGAAATCGCAGCTGCTCGCACTTTTGGTTTCACTGATGAAATTGAGGCGCTGCGGCGAGCCAATCTGATCCGCGGCGGCTCGCTGGATAATGCTATCGTACTTACACCTGAGGGTATGTTGAATAAGACCGGCCTTAGATTCCGCGATGAGTTTGTGCGTCACAAAATTTTGGACATCATCGGCGATTTGGCCCTGCTGGGAATGCCCATTTTGGGCAGGGTGGTTGCCGAGAGAAGCGGCCACATAATGCACGCGGGTTTGATGTCAAAACTACTGCGCGTGCGTTCAGCGTGGGATATCGTCGATATGCCGGAGCGGACTGGAAACAGTCCACAGTCGACAGTCCACAGTCGACAGTCCAGAGTTCCATGTCTACTCAGCTGAGGCTGAAATCCTTTAATCCGCTCCGATCCTCGAACGATTTACAAGACTGGGCGTTGAACGTTTTAACGACTGAGTGGAGAGAAGACGTTGAACTGGGACTGTCGACTGTGGACTGTCGACTGTGGACTTTTTTACAGGCCGCTCCGCACAATGTCGTGCAAACGAATTAATCCTACGCAAACTCGCTTATCATCTACAACTGGCAACACTGAGATTTGCGATGGTCGATCCTCCATCAACCTTAACGCGTCGTAGGCGAGCAACTCCGGAGTGGCCATAACAGGATCTCTGGTCATGATTTCCTCGCATTTCAGGTTTGCGAGAGTGTCATGATTGAGCCGCTGAATGGCGCGACGCAGATCGCCATCGGTAATGATTCCTGCCAAATGTCCGGAGTCGTCGACAACATTTACTGCGCCCAAACCACCGTCACTGATTCCCTTCACAATGTCCATCCAAACTGCGCCGGCGGTAATCGTCGGATTGTCGGACCCGCCATGCATTAGATCCGCCACCGTCATCGTAAGCCGCTTACCCAGTTGGCCAGCTGGATGGTTGATAGCAAAGTCATCTGGCGTCAGTCCCTTGACCTGCATTAGCGTTAACGCCAGTGAATCGCCGAGGGCCAGCGCCACCGTGGTGCTCGTGGTTGGTGCCAGGTTTAGCGGACAAGCTTCCTGCCCCACAGACCCGTCGATAACGGCATCGGCGCGGCGAGCCAGCG
>DASWDX010000218.1:0-7937 GCA_036395055.1 Pyrinomonadaceae bacterium
AAGGCACGCGCAGCGCTCGAGCACCGTTAGGGCCGCTGGCCGTGGTAGAAGCCTGACACTTCTGAAGAGACTGTTTCTCAAAAGACAGATAAGGAAAAGATGATGGCTAACGAACACGACAATCCAGAACTCCATTTCAACACGCTCGCGATTCATGCCGGTCAGACACCAGATCCGACCACTAACGCGCGGGCCGTACCTATTTACCAGACCACCTCCTACGTCTTTGACGATACTGGTCACGCCGCTCGCCTCTTCGCGTTGCAGGAGTTTGGCAACATCTACACGCGAATCATGAACCCGACTACCGATGTCTTTGAAAAGCGAATGGCGGCACTCGAGAGCGGTGCAGCGGCGCTGGGTATGGCGTCGGGTCAGGCTGCGGAGACACTCACGATACTTACTTTGGCAAAGGCAGGAGAGGAGATTCTCTCGACCACATCGTTATATGGGGGCACGTACAATCTTTTCCATTACACGTTACCGAGACTCGGCATCACTGTGCGCTTCGTTGATGGGGCGGACTATGATGGTTTACGCGCCGCCATCAATGACAAGACAAGGGCTGTTTACTCGGAAACGGTTGGCAATCCCAAGCTCGACATAATCGACATCGAGCGCCTGGCTGAAATTGCACACGAGCAGGGATTGCCGCTCATCATCGACAACACAACTCCTTCGCCCGCTTTGTGCCGGCCGATCGAGTGGGGTGCCGACATCACGGTTAACTCGGCCACAAAGTTTATCGGCGGGCATGGCACCTCGATCGGAGGAGTGATTGTTGACTCCGGCAAGTTTGATTGGAAAGCATCCGGGCGCTTCCCTGATTTCACCGAACCCGATCCGTCTTATCACGGTGTCTCCTATACAGAAGCTTTTGGTCCGTTGGCGTTTATCATCAAAGCACGAGTACAAGTGTTGCGCGACACAGGCGGATGTCTCTCGCCGTTCAACTCGTTTCTGCTATTACAGGGCGCGGAGACGCTGCACCTGCGCATGCAGCGCCACTCGGAAAACGCGCTCACGGTGGCCCAGTTTCTGGAAAAACATGAGGAAGTGGAATGGGTGAATTATCCCGGTCTGGAATCCAGTCCCTACTACGCGCTCGCTCAAAAATATTTGCCCGACGGCGCCGGCGCGCTAATCACGTTTGGCATACGCGGAGGTACCGAAGTAGCGAAGAGCTTTATCAATTCACTGCAGATTTTTAGCCTTCTCGCTAACATTGGCGACGCGAAATCGCTGGTCATTCACCCGGCCTCAACCACCCACCAACAGCTTACAGAAGCGGAGCAACGGGCCACTGGCACAACGCTCGAACTGATTCGCCTATCGGTCGGCATCGAAGACGTTCGGGACATAATTGCAGATCTTGATCAGGCGCTGACAAAGAGTGGCCGAGCCTTGTCTGAATCGCCAGAAGGTAAGAAAGTCGCAGGAGCGGGTACACCATAAAGATGAGCGTTGCGTTAGAACCCACAGTTGAAACTGATTGTACTTTCGGGGCAGACGAACCGTTCACGCTCAACTCTGGCGAAACACTGCATTCGCTGACGCTTCGTTATGCGCTTTACGGAGAACTAAATGAAGCGCGTGACAATGCGTTGCTTGTTTGTCATGCATTATCTGGTTCGGCGAGGGTGGCGGACTGGTGGCCGCAGTTGATCGGCCCTGGCCAAGCCTTCGACACGAAACGCTACTGTGTTATCGGCGTAAACGCTATCGGATCGTGTTACGGCTCGACTGGCCCACTTTCTGAGAATCCGCAAACACCTCACGTACCTTACGGCAGCAATTTTCCCCTGATCTCAATCAACGACATCGTAAGAACACAAGCGCTGCTGCTGGACCATCTGGGCGTCGAGCGACTTGAGGCGGTCATCGGAGGCTCAATTGGAGGAATGCAAGCTTTGAGTTGGGCAGTGGATTTCCCGGAGCGAGTAGAGCGGTGTATTGCCATTGGTGCTACACCCCTCTCAGCCCTGGGTCTCGCCCTTAATCACCTGCAGCGGCAAGCGATTCGCAACGACCCGGCATGGCTAGATGGTCAATACGCACCGGACAGGCGGCCGGTGGCGGGGTTGGCTTTGGCGCGTGCGATCGCGATTTGTAGTTACAAATCATCGGTACTCTTTTCGGAGCGTTTCGCGCGGCGGCCTGACCGAAGCGGCGAGAATCCGCGGCGTTCATTGACCGCACGTTACGACATTGCAGGCTATTTGGACTATCAGGGCTCGATCTTTACTTCGCGTTTTGACGCCAACTCCTACCTCGTGCTCTCGAAGGCGATGGATACGTTTGATCTCGCTGATGGCGATACATCCGACCCTTCTCCTGAGGGCGCCCTGCGGCGGATTCGCGCGCGGCTGTTGCTCGTTGGCATCTCTTCAGACTGGCTCTTTCCGGCGAGCGACGTGCGAGCGCTTGCCAGGGCTGCAAAGGAGGCTGGAGTTAAAGCAAGCTATGCCGAGCTTAATTCGTCACATGGCCACGACGGATTTCTCGCGGAGGCAGCACAGCTAGGCCCGATTATCAAAACGTATCTTGAAGAAGAGCAACCGGCTTTTGCCGAAGCCGGCCCCCGATAAAGAAGCCGGCAATGACTACGGAAAGAAAATGGGGTAGCGATCGAAGTGCATTTGAGTGCAGGTGTTAGAGTTCGAGTTTTAGACAATCGAATCCTGAGCAGCCTTTGATTTTTTATGACGAATATCGCCGCTGGTTACGGAACAGTGGCTGATAGATTTGATCCAGATACGACTTGCATTTATTCGAATATTTCATTTCGACGTGAAGTCATCAATTAGTCAAACGGCAAAAAACTCGGATCCGCAGGCTGGAGTGATCGACCGTGATTCGGCTGCCGCACTTCCAGCCAGGACTGCGCGCATGCTACTCAGATCCATCAGGGCAACTCAGCCGGTACCGAAGATCGAGCTGGCACGACGACTCGACCTCAGCCGAGCGACAGTAACCACCGCCCTCCGACCGTATTTGGTGTCCGGTCTCCTGCGGGAAGGCGCCGTTCAACCCACCGTGCGTTCGAGTGGGCGCGTGGGGCGTCCGCCTGTCGGGCTTTCATTTGCGACCGATCGCGAATTCTTTGTAGGAATAAATATCGGCGTGCGCCGGTCGCAGGTCGGAATTACAACCCTCGGCGAAGAACTGCTTGACGACGAGGACTTTGATACGCCTCCGGGCCACGCTAACGCGCTGGCGTTGATTCGGGCCAGCGTTGATCGCCTGTGCGCTAAGGCTGGTGGCCGAACATTGAAAGTGATCGGGGTCAGCGTTCCCGGACTCGCTGACAGCGAGCGCAAGCGGCTGCTTTATGCACCAAGACTTGATTGGCGCAACCTGACGATCGAGGAATATCTGCGCAGCGGTACGGAAGATCGTGTCAAAGCCTACAAGGACGTTCGCATAGTTGTTGAAAACGATGCGA
Source organism: Pyrinomonadaceae bacterium (assembly GCA_036395055.1). GTDB lineage: Bacteria > Acidobacteriota > Blastocatellia > Pyrinomonadales > Pyrinomonadaceae > PSRF01. The sequence goes on from DASWDX010000218.1 coordinate 3,446, forward strand.
CTGCCGCCGCGTTGTACGAAGCGAAGCTTAAACTGCGCCGGAACCCTGGGCGGACGACGGACGACTTTGTTCTCGTTCGTGTGGGAACTGGAATCGGAGTGGGGCTGGTATTGGGGGGCGAGGTCTATCGAGGGAAGGGAGTCGGCGAGGGGATCGCGGGAGAGTTTGGGCACATGACGATCGTCGCCCGTGGCAAACCGTGTTTCTGTGGCAATCGCGGTTGCTGGGAAAGATACGCGTCGGCTTCCGCGGCTTCATTGCTGTATGTGGGAGATCGAGTCCGTCTTGGCGCTGCACAACCGCCGCACTATGTCGAGATTGTTGGGCGCGCGGAGGCAGGAGAGATGCGAGCGCAAAGAACCCTGGAGCGCATCGGAGAATACCTCGGCATCGGCATTGCGAATGTGATTGCGGGATTGGGGGTCCCGGATGTCATTCTTGGCGGACGCATCGTTTTTGGTTGGAAGTTCATTCGCGATCCTCTACATACAGCGGTAGAGCAAAGCATGGCAGGCAAAATCGCCGGTTGGAAAGTTGAGCCGGGCGAGCCTAGAGGTTCTGGACTGGGCGGCGCGCTCGAAGTCGCAGTTGAAGAATTCCTGACGGGTGACGGTGCGGCAGTCTGACCGCTCTTTAATAGGTAGTTAAGTATTAGAACTGGTGAGCCGTGGAGGGCTCAAACCTCCGACCCGCTGATTAAGGGTGCGTTGAACGTCCTACAGCAGGTGATGCCACTCACGATTTATTCACATTTGTTAAAGGTTGCAGCCGCCAGCTAATCTATCTGTTACCGGCTATTAACGCCAGCTTTAGGTATTCTGGTCACAAGTTGGTCACAAAGAAACTTGATTTGGGACCAAGTCTCCACCCGACAGAATGATCTACTCTAACCAGAGAATTCGTTATTACTCGGTGGTGATACTCACCAATTCGCTGCGTTCGTCACCTCCTTTGACCATCACTGCCAGTAGAAAAAAGTGGTTCCTGGCTTAAGTGGGAAGAATTTGTTGTTCACTTCCTTGAGAAGTAAGAAGGGTCTACACCGGGATCCTTCGCCGCTGCGGTAGACGCCATTGCGAGCACAACCGCCAGCCCGCTTGTCAGTGCGACCAACAATCGCTTCTCTTTCATTGCTCAACCTCCCTTGTTGGAATCACCCCCAATACCAGGATTCTACGCCGCGGAATGTTCGAGCTCACACGGCGGCCCTTCAACGCTGTTCGATGAACCGCTCGATGTTGGTGTGCAGAGGGTCAGGTCCCAGTTTGTGGTTTCAATGAACATCAAATGTTACCTAATTGTCACGTTTGTGGTCTATTCGAAGGAAGGGGTAGATGCGCCTTGCAACGGAAGTAGGGTGGGTGTATTTATACTCCGCTTTTCTGATTTCGGTGGAGGTTTTGAATTATGAATTTCAATCTGCGGGACTCTATTGGAGTACTGGTTAGCGGCATCCTCATGACATCGTTCGCTGTTCCCTCAAGCCTCCGGGCTCAGCAGCACGTAGTAAGCCCCACTGAGATCCACAAAGAATTGGTAAACGCCACCCAGACGCGGCGACAAAATCGCGACAAGGTAAGGGAGCTCTTTTCGTCGAAAGCAGCGCAGAAGGCCTTGAGAAAGGCGGGGATGGATCCGGTCCAGGTGAAAGCCGGGGTTTCGACGTTGAGCGACGCGGAGCTGGCGCAATTGGCCTCACGCGCCGATAAGGCGCGGGATGACTTCGCTGCCGGCAGACTGAGCGACCGTGACCTGTTGATCGTTCTCGTAGGCCTCGCCGCTCTCATCCTGATCATTGTCGCAGTGAGTTAGACAGAGTCACATGTTTTCTCGCCTAGCCGTAATAGTCGTCTTGTCCATTTGCTCCTGCGGAGTTTTGTCGGCTGCAGTGTCCTCGGGCGTGTGGCTGGACGTCCCTTTTGTAAAACAGGAAAAGAACGGCTGCGGGGCTGCGAGCGTCGCGATGGTGATGCAGTATTGGCTTAAGCAGCAAGGCCGCTCATCCGAGAGCGCTGATGCGACGCAGATCCATCATACTCTGTACGTATCCGATGCTGATGGAGTTTATGCCTCGGCGATGGAGCGCTATTTCCAAGAGCACCAGTTCCGCACGTTCTCGTTTCGCGGCGAATGGGACGACTTGGAACAACACCTGCAGAAGGGGCGGCCGCTGATTGTCGCCTTGAAGCCATCAGGAGGTGACGATTCCTTACATTATGTGGTCGTGGTTGGACTGGAGGCTGAACAGGGAATCCTGTTGCTGAACGACCCCGCACGACGCAAGCTGGTTAAACAGGACCGGTCCAGCTTTGAAAAGCAATGGAGCGCCACTGGCAAATGGACGTTATTGGCTCTGCCGCAGCCCGCCGATGGTGGATGAGAGCCGCAACCTTTCTTCTTATTCTTGCCTTTGGTTCGTTTACTCTTCACGCCCAGACTTCGACCTCCGATCCGAATCGTCTAGCTGAGATCAAACAGCTGCTTGCAGAAGAACGTTGGCAGGAGATCGTTCGGCTTGCAGAAGCTGAAGAGGTACGCACTTCGGATCTTAACTATTACTACGGAATAGCGCTGGGTCATCTGGAGCGCTGGGGCGATGCTGAGAGGGCCCTTCAACAAGGGTTCAAGCAACAGCCCGGCGACAAACGCTTTCCTCTGGAATTGGCCGGGATCTTCTTCAAGCAAAAACAATATTCCCCGGCGGCGGATTACCTGCGACGAGCACTTCGGTTGGATCCCGCGGACTCTTACGCCAACGATTTTCTGGCGAGCACATATTTCCTGCAGGGCAACCTCGACGCTGCACTGAAGTACTGGAATCGCCTTTCCAAGCCGCAGATCGAAGAGGTGCAGGTCGACCCCCAACCCAAGGTCGATCCAGTACTGCTGGATCATGCATTTGCCTTCGCTCCCGCTTCGCTGTTGCGCCTTTCCGAGTTGCAAACCACTGAAGCAAGAGTGAGCGGTCTGAACATCTTTCCAGTTTCCCGATTCGATCTCGAAGCCCGCTTGGATGGGAAGTTCGATGTGATTTTTCATGCGCGTGAGCGAAATGGATGGGGAGCCAACAAGTGGGAGGGGCTGCTTTCACTGTTTCGCGGACTCCCGTTTCAGACCATCCATCCAGAGTTCTTCAATATCCGCCGCCGCGCCATTAACTCTGTATCGATGGTCCGGTCGGACTCCGATAAGCGACGTTTTTGGACCAGTCTCTCCGGTCCTCTTTCCGGAGATCCGAAGTGGCGATACCGGCTTGACCTGGACCTCAGAAACGAAAACTGGGATATACGTAACTCTTCTGTCGCTGCGGCGCCCTTGCGGGGCGCGCTGAAACTGCGCAAACAGGCGTTTGCCGCAGGCGTAACAGCGGTCGTGAATGGTCGTTGGAATTGGTCCACTGGAGTTGAGTTGTCCCGCCGAAAATTCAGTGACGTTAATCCTGGCTCCGTCCTGACTCCGAAACTTCTGGCGCAAGGTTTCCAGCTCAAGCATCTGGGCCAATTGAATTACGTACTGGCTCGGGTGCCAGAGCGGAGATTCATTGTAAGTGCTGGCATCGCTACCGATCTTGGGCGCATCTGGTCACACCCCTCACAGGCGTTCGCCAAGCTTCAGGGCTCACTTGAGACGCGATGGCTGCCCCAGGCAAGTGGTGACGACTACGAATTGCAAGGAAAGATCCGGGCGGGCAAGACGTTCGGACAGATCCCCTTCGACGAACTCTTTGTTCTTGGTGTTGAGCGCGACAGCGATCTCTGGCTAAGGGCGCACAATGGAACTCGCGACGGCCGCAAAGGTAGCGCTCCTCTCGGACGCAGCTATTTCCTTTCCAACTGGGAACTCGACAAGAACGTCTACAGCAATGGATTAATCACCCTCAAGTTGGGTCCCTTCTTGGACAGCGGCGAGATCACCGACTCTTCACCCGGCCTGGGCTCGCAGAGATGGCTCTGGGATGTGGGGGCGCAAGTCAAGGTCCGGGTTCTCGGGCTGGGGATTGCTTTCTCCTATGGAAAGGATCTGCGCTCCGGCAACAATGCTTTCTATGTATTGTTTCGATGAATACGTGACTTTGCTTCTATCCAGTGGATGGTGGTTGTGGGTCAATAACAACAGTTCCCTAGCCAGTTATCTGCAAAGAATTGGTGTTCACGTAACCTCATTGCCACGCAGAATCAAGCGGGCGTAAATCTAACTCTAAAGGCCAGAGGGGTTTTGAGACATACCCTCTGGCCAGTTTCTTAGAGAGGTTTCTGGTGTGTGTGTGTTGCCTGTCGGCGAATAAGCGGCGAGAACAGTAAGCGCGAAAGTTTTAGAGCGAATTTGCGTGCGAATGTGTGTGCGAAACAAAACGGGCGACTCATCGTCGCCCGTAACTTATTGAATGTAATGGTGAGCCGTGGAGGGCTCGAACCTCCGACCCGCTGATTAAGAGTGCGGTCACAGGCACTCCAGCAGGTTATGGCTCTTACGATTTACTAACATTTGTTAC
>DASWDX010000219.1:0-2844 GCA_036395055.1 Pyrinomonadaceae bacterium
CGCTTCGGCTCCCCAGGCGAGGTCCTGCGCATGGTTCAACTTATACTTCGCGGCGTCGTCGTTCTCATCGTGATTGACTGTCCACTTCTTATCCACTGTTCTCAGAAAACCAAACAAACCCTGGCTGTCGTCAACAGCGCGCTCGCGCAAAACCTGCTCCGGTGACTTTCTGGCGTGCTTACGATCCAGCACCATTTCGCCCTTCGCATTCCTGAAAGCCGCCAGTCCCGTCTGCTGCACGGTCATGAAGGCGACGGCAGTGATGCCAATGGCCAAAGACTGATCAAACCCGCCCTTCTGACTCACCTGCCGCGCTACTTTGAAAATGTGATCCGCGAGCTCGGTCGTGTCTCGGGCATCGAAGCCGGCCGCAAACTCTTCTACCGCCTTTTTTACCTCTGGCCAGTAACAATGGCCGTAAAGAAATTTATGCGACGAGTCAATTTGATCTTTGAGCTGATACACGCCCTGCATCAGGAGTTGCGCCGCCAGCCTTTCGGGATTGTCGGCTGCCTGAAGAGCACGGAACAATGATAGGGGGTAGAAGGAAAACCAAATCTGCGTGGCATTCTTATCAACCTCATGAACCGAACGCAATAGCGTGGTTAGTGTTGCCGCCCAGGTCTCTTCGCCCTGGCAGTTGAGATATGTCTCGAATGGTGTCTCGGTGATTGTATTGATTGTTGTAGTCATAATAGGAAACGGCGATTATAGCTATGCGGCGCGAAAACCGCACACCGCCAAAAGGTGGGTCGGCTATCTTGTTTGACAACAATCGCGTGCACAGAGTAAAAGTCGCTTTATCAAACAGGCCGCCTAACCTTTATCAAAAACCTTTGAAGCAATAGTAGGAGCGATTAAATGAGTGCCAAGGAACCAGTGACTGCGAAGCCGGGCCGAACTCTTGATAGTGCCTACAGTTTTTCTTTGGCCATTGCCGTCGGTTTGATTCTTTTTATTGCGGGGTTGGTTATCAGCCTTACGCTAGCCGGCAGCTCAAGCATCGGGCTGTTCTTTGGCATCCCTCTGCTCTTCGCTGGTCTGGTTGTGCCGCTAATTATGCTGCGTGGTTTCTTCAAACAAATTGAGGTTACGGGGTCTTGTCCTCACTGCTCCGCGCCTATCAAAACCTCAGATGCAACGATCAGGTTACAATGCCCGAATTGCAAGGGAGTGGTGGCGGTGCGAGATGGGAAGTTGTCCCCGGCAGAGACGTCAAGCTAAACACACTCGGTTTAGTCAATGGAGCGGACTTCAGTAAACAGAAAGCCAGCCCCTGGTCCAGTAGTCACTAAAAGTAAAAGCGAAGAGAATTGCCAGCCAGAATAACGCGGAAGTAAAAATCACCCAGATGAGTCGCGAGCTGTAGCGAACGTGCATGAAATAGAGCACGACGAGCGTAGCTTTGATTACGGCGATCGTCAGCGCGATGATTACATTCAACTGTCCGGGAAAATCGCGAAAGCCAGCCCACACAGTAAGGCTTGTTCCCACCAACAAGGCGAGAAAAATTGTGACGTAGACTTTCAATTGAACGATGTGTTCGCTCATAAGACCACCTAACCGCCGTGTTCCAAATGCCGGCCCAACAAATAGAGCAGGGGAAACAGGAATATCCAAATAATATCGACGAAGTGCCAGTAGAGGCCTGATATCTCCACCGGATTGTGATACTCCGGACCGTAGCGCCCGCGCGCAGCAAAGTACAAAATCACGGAAAGCACTCCCACCCCGATTATCATGTGAATCGCATGCATGCCGGTCATCGCGAAGTAGATCCAGTAAAACATCTCCACGTTCTTCGACGAAGCTCCCGGCAACAGGTGAACTTTAGCTGGATTAAAGGGATTTCCCGGAAACAATCTTCCCGGGATCAGGTGATCAACATACTTCTCGTGATATTCGATTGCTTTAACTACCAAAAACGTCAGGCCAAGCAGCATAGTCAGTCCAAGGCAAACAGTCTGGTTGCGACGCTTACCGGTTTGCGCGCTGTAAACTGCCAGAGCCATCGTGAAGCTACTCAAGATCAGCACACCTGTGTTAAGCGCGCCTAATTGCCACGAAAGGTGATTGCTCGCGGACGCGAAAGCTTGCGGGTATCGCGTGCGGTAAAGCGTGTAAGCGAGAAACATCCCGCCGAAGAACATGATCTCCGTGACCAGGAAAACCCACATGCCGAGCGCTCCCGCCTCGCGCTGCTGCTCCATATTTTCGAAGTGGTGCTGCAGCGCCGGGTGACTGGCAGTGTGTTCAATTGCGATGTGGGTCTCAGCCAAGTTTATATTTTCTCCTGATTCGCTTCATACAGCTCACAGAATGTCTGCGGGTCCCTCGCTTCAAACTTATTCTGGTTCTTCTTTCAACCTTCCTATCACTTGCATTTCTTCCGGCGGCGCAAACTCATATGCTTCCCACGTAACAATCGGGGTCGCCAGGAAATTTTCGGTTGGTGGCGGCGATGCGGTTCTCCATTCCAGGCCGGGGAGATGCCAGGGATTTGGCTCGGCGCGCTTTCCGTAACGCATCGACCAGACCAGATAGATCATCGGAATCAAGAGCCCGAAGCCGAGAATTGACGCACCCGCCGATGAGAGCACATTGAAAACTTGAAACTCCGGCGGATAAGCGTGGTATCGGCGCGGCATTCCCAGGTAGCCGGCCACAAACTGCGGCAGGAAGGTCAGGTTGAATCCAACGAAGATGACCAGCGCCGAAAACCTGCCCCAACCCTCCGGATACATGCGACCGGCAATTTTGGGCCACCAGTAATGCAATCCGCCGAGGTAGCCAAAGAGAGCGCCACCGACCATGATGTAATGGAAGTGGGCCACGATGAAATAG
>DASWDX010000220.1:0-4074 GCA_036395055.1 Pyrinomonadaceae bacterium
ACGCCACGGAAGCCATGCTGCAACATCCCTTCGTACCATTTTGGGTTGAGTGTTTTCGCGCGCGTTTCCAACCTGACAGTCTCTTCCAATGATCGTATTTTCGCGTCGGTCGATAGTGTGTCTGACAGATAGATAGCCGGACGACTGCGCGCGCGTTTCTCAACTGCCTTCGAGATTCCACCAAGATATTCGAAATAGTGATCGACGTCAGTAATGCCGATTTCAAAGGTATCTATATTTTGGTAAGTGGCTTCCACGCGCGCCAGTGCGCGATCCATCGCCATGCGCGCTTCAACACCTTCAATGGTCTTCCCTTGTGAATCTCGGCCGTAAGCAAAACACTTGCGGGTTACGAAGAGATCGCCGAGCGTGTCTTCCCCTTCCCACTGAGAGTCCATCACCATAAAGTTGACGTTAGTTCCGTAATTTCCGGGCGCGTTTGAAAATACTCGAGTCGCCGCTTCGTCCCTGTTGCAGTTTTCTTCCATCACTTGTTCATTGACGTGACGGCGAACGTAATTCATTTCGTCCGGCTCATCGAGTTGGGCGACCAGACGTACGGCCTTGTCCAACAGCTGCACAGTTGGACTAAACAGATCACGAAAGATCCCTGAAATCGTCATCACTACATCAATCCGCGGACGGCCCAACTCGGCAAGAGGAATTGGCTCGATGCTCGTAATACGATTCAACGCGTCGGCTATTGGCCGAACCCCAAGTAGCCACAAAACCTGGGCAACCCCTTCGCCCTGTGTCTTGATGTTATCCAAACCCCATAAGACGAGCGCCATTGATCGCGGATAGCGACCATGCTCAGCCTCATATCTCTCCAGAAGTTTCCTCGCCACAACTTCGGCGCGCGCGAAAGCAACCGCCGAAGGGACTGCATAGGGATTAATTGCGTGCGTATTTCGTCCAGTCGGTAGAATCGCGGGGTTTTGAATAATGTCTGCGCCTGGTCCGGGCTCGATGAACTCCCCTCGCAGAGCTCGCAATAGCGCCTCGATCTCGCTGTTAGTCTCGAGTTGTTGGGAGATTGTTTCCAGAAGTGTGAACACGGTTCGCGAATGTACGGCCGGCAAATTCGCGCGCTGTGCCAGGGACGCTACGGCGGCTTCAATGCCGTCTAGTTCAAACTGATTGATTGCCTCAGAAACAATTGCCTCGATTCGATCGCCCTCACGCGCGGCAACTTCTGTAACAATGGGCGAGCCGCCAGGCGTTTGCTCAAGGCCCAGCCCTAAGCCTTCTGCAACCAGCTCAGGCAAGCCGCGCGTGCCCGATTCAGGACGAGGAAAAGAAGCAATCATCTTCAACATACCGGCGCGCTCGGTAGCTTTCGACGGTCGGCCAAATATGTGCAGTCCAGTGGGAATCAATCGCCGTTCGATTTCAAGGAGTTGTTCGTAAAGCTGCATTACGCGGCGGTCGCGTGCTTCAGGTGAGGTCATAGCTGCCTCCAGCGACGGCCGAGTTGGCTATATTGAGAGGAAGGACTCGGTACTCGGCGTCCAGCGTTCGCGCGAGACTGTAAGCTTCATCATTAGCAGTGAAATGGTTTTGCGTCGCTATCAGGACTGTTCTTACTCCAGTCTTTTTGAGTGCCGCGCCGAGCACCTTAACTTCCGACCTGATCAATTGCCGCCGGTATTCTCGATCAGTATTACCGTTTGGGGCGATAGCGACATTCGCATGACCGTCGGTGAAAAGCAGTAGCGTCAACTCGCCCAGCTGTGCCGACGCGCGCTTTGCCAACTGTAAAGCGCAAGAGAGACCTGCGGAAAGCGGCGTGCCTCCACCTATTCCCAACGAGTCCAGCACGCGGCGGGCGCGCAGAATGCTCCGCGACGGCGGCAGCAATAGTTGAGCCGACGTACCACGGAAACCCACAATAGCCACACTATCGCGTTTGACGTAAGACTGACGAAGCAGAGCGAGCATAGTTTCTTTCGCCTGGGCTATTCGATTCAGCGCCATGCTTCCGGACAAGTCGATCGCGAAAATGAAAAGACGACCTTGCTTCCGGTTGAAGAGTTTGAAACGGAGATCTTCCGAGGAGACGGGTGTCAGCTGCCACTTGCCGAGCGACAGAACAGGAGATAATTTTGACGTTAGGGGATGGGACGTTGAACTTATTAACGCTCGCAGGGTCGCGTCCAGAGCAATTCGCGAAGATCGGTTCCCGCAACTAACGGCTCTGGCATATCTTCCACGTTCGTGATTGTAAACAGCTTTCGTCAAGCCTGTTTGACGACTGCTCTCGAAGCGTGATTTGGTTTGTTTGGCCACCCTCGGTACATTCTTTTTGTCAAAAGTGAATTTTGGAAGATTCGTTTCGATTAGAGGCACGGGCGTCGCCGCAGTCTCCCGATTTGCTCCGGCATCTCCGTCTGGACTTACCGACTGACCACCATCTCCAATCGAATTTTGCGAACGTCGTCCTTTTTTCCCACGTGCCGGCACCGGCGAGTAATGTGTTCCCTCGCCTTCTCCCTCACCGGAGCCTTCGCAGCTTGGCCCAGCTGCGGCGCTCGTCTCCGCAAAGATTTTCTCCAGAGCATGCTCGATTCGGTCGATGCTTCCTGCCTCTTCAAGAGCGTCGTGGCGCAGGCGATGACGCAACGACATGACCGCAACTCGCTTAACTTCAGCGTCAGAGATCTTCTTGCGTCCCTCAAAAGCAGCGAGAGCCCGCGCCGCTCGCGTGATTGTCAATTCCCCGCGATGGCCGTCCACGTTGAGATTGGAACAAAGGTTGGCGATACGCATGAGGACCCGTCGTTCTACTTTTACGTTCCCAAGATTTTTGCGCGCGCGCGTGATGTTTTTTCGCAATGCCTCTTGCTCACGTGCAAACGTGAGACGAAAAGTCTCGCGGTCACGTTCGAAAGCATTGCGCCGTTCGACAATCTCCACACGACGCGCCAGCTCGCCTTCTGTTTTCACTTCTACGTAAAGTCCAAAGCGATCGAGAAGCTGTGGCCTAAGTTCGCCTTCTTCCGGATTGCCCGAACCGATCAGGACAAAGTGCGCCGGGTGTTCTATTGAAATGCCTTCGCGTTCAACCCTATTTACTCCAGTCACGGCTACGTCGAGCAGGAGATCGACTAAGTGGTCTTCGAGTAGGTTCACCTCATCAATGTAGAGAAAGCCACGATTGGCGCGCGCGAGTAGTCCGGATTCGAAGGTCTTGACGCCGCTACTAAGGGCCCGCTCGATGTCAATAGTTCCGCAGACCCGATCCTCGGTAGCTCCTAACGGCAGCTCAACAACCGGAACCGCACGCTTCTCCCGGCGGAGTTTTGGCCCTGAGCTCATCGTTTCTCTACAGTCCCAACACAGGTTGGCCTCGTCGCCAGGATCGCATTGGTAAGGGCACATCGAAACAACGGTCATCTGCGGCAATAAGTCCGCGAGCGCCCTGACCGCCGTCGATTTTCCCGTACCGCGATGCCCCATGATGAGCACGCCGCCAACCGATGGATCAATTACGTTGAGCGTCAGCGCCAGCTTCATCTCCTCCTGTCCGACTATCGCAGGAAACGGATAAGCGGAATGAATCGCTGATCTCGCTTGCTGAGAACTGCGCTCTTTGGTCGGTTTGTGCGAGTTGGCCTTGCGGTTATTCATGCGCGAATGCAACCCTTTTAACTTAAAAGTGGGATGGGGGCAAGCCAGCATTCCCTCCTGTAATTAGTAGCCCAATCCTAGTCAGTTTTATTCTTTCCACTCGCCAACCTTTTTTGTTGACACGGGTACCGTTTCGTAATAGATTTCGCGCACCTCATTTTATCCCCCGACATTACTCCCGGCAGTTTGTACCAGCCCAGACATTCTGATCTTGCGTAGTTGCCTTTTGAAATGCCCGAATCTTCAGACGGCATTTCTTTGAGATCTCACAATCCTGTCTGGTCGCAATGAAACAGGTACCAGCTACCTCGTTTCGGCCAGCCTTACGAACACGGGTTTCCAGCGGGTTTCCAGCTACTAGAGGAATAAGCCGAATTTGCCGACGGGCAAGTTCACCGTTCCTGTCCCACACAAAGTACGTTCAAGACTCCAGGGAGGGAGACT
>DASWDX010000221.1:0-6915 GCA_036395055.1 Pyrinomonadaceae bacterium
TCCTGCCCCAAATCGGCAAGGGCGCCGAAGGAGTGGATGAGCTTTTGTGTGTTTGGCTCCATGCTCGCAAACTATAACACTGGTGAGGGCCAGGGACCGCAGAGACGCAGAAGAAGCCCAAACAAAGACAACGTCTCCTCAGAAGTCATGCTGGTAAGATTCGAAGGGCTTTGGATTTCCATTTCTCATTTTAAATTTATCAGTTCCCATTTCGGCCGATGATGTGGGTCCGGGCCTTACAAGATGACAGATGAGAAATGAAAAAATGAGAAATGGAAAATCGTTTCGTAGGTGGCGTCATCTTAATCGTTGACTCCAGGTTTCTGTGGCTTGACACATTCATCTAGTGGCCCATTACCTGACTTTGCGTGGGGGGAATGGAAAGCCCGGACAGAGCTTCCTGTTCATCTTTGGCAAGCAATACATGGCGCGTCAGGCCCAGCATCTCGAAGAGTTGCACTGTCTCGTCGTTCACGTCGGAGAACACGACCAGAGCGCCGTTCTTTTCCGCGATGTCGATTATGCCGAGCAAGATGGAGATACCGATGCTGTTGACGAGCTCCGTGTCGCTGAAATCGATTACCAGCGCGCGGGCGCCGGACTCGAGTTGCTTCTTACATTCGCGCTCGATTCTTTCGCCCGTGAGCTTGTTTAAATAGTCGCTCGCATAAACCACCGCCGTGGTACCGACACAATGCGAGCGAACGTTTGACTTGATCGACTCCGCCACTAACTTCCCTTCTCGGTTACTCTCTGGAAATCAGTTTAGATTAGCCGCGGCGAAACGTTTATACAACCATCGAACAGCTACTAAGGCCGGCCGCCGGCTAAAAACCAGGACTAACAGTTTGTCCTACTGAGAGCTCTTGCGCAGGTACTTGGTCATACGCAAGCTGGTCCCTTCGTCAACGCGTTCAAACTCAACTTCGTCCATCAGCGTCCTGATCAGTTTCAATCCCCAGCCGCGGCGCTGCTCACCTACGCCTCCGTTCTGGTAAACCTCTCTGGGTTGGAGCTCTTCAATATGTCCTTGAATATTCGGCGGCACGATGCCCCGGCTCGAAATAGTAATCACCAATTTATCACGTTCGACCAGAAACCGTTGATAAATTTTTCGATCCGGGCTGAGACTGTGCTCCGCCGCGTTGATACAGGCCTCAACAACCGCTGTCTTTATCTGGTTGATGGCTTCCGGAGTAAAGTTGAGCCGGCGGGCCACTTGCTCTACGGTCGTGGCTGCCAGCAATTCGTTGTCAGCCCCCATCGGGAGTATGAGCATGAACTCATTAGCTTCATCCGATTGCGCCGGGACTCGGGCGCCCTCGCTTAGCCGAGCACTCAGGAGTTCAAATTGTTGCTGACTGGATCCGAATGCGTTGCGCACGCGAAGCACTTCAGTCGCTTCAGCCGAGAAGCCTTCGTTTGCAATGAGCCAAATCTGCGTGCGGACGAAACCGGACTGGCGTGCCAAACCTGCCAGGCGTTCACACCACTCCTCAACGAGCGATCTATCCGCCTCGAGTTTGCTATCGACCTTAGCTACCAGCCAGACAATCTCATTGCTGTCTGTGTAGGTCACACCCGCAAACGCGTGGGCCACGGCTGAGTTTTCCTCGCCAAACTTCCGCAGCTCCGGGACAAACGAAACTCCACTCGCGGTATGAAAGACCTGAGGAAGACGCTGCAGTTCAGTGTCTGCATCAAGGCCCGCCGCAATCTCCTCCGCAGTCGCTCCTTTGTAATGGGTAGCGAACTCGGCAAAATCCAACAGGCACCCTGGCACCATTTGAAAATTGAAGGCGCCAAGCAGTTCCCGCAATCGAAGACTTGCCGCCCTGCGGTAATGATGGGCAATGGTTTGCGGCGCCCGCTTCAGTGCGTCAGCCATCACATCTGCCACTACAAGCGCGCGCGGCTCGCGCAAAGCATCGAGACGAAATCGGCTTCTCAAGTAATCCTTCCAGACACTTGAAGCGCCCGCTGCATCGACAGTTTCGCCATCCCAGTTAACAAGCTCCTGAATGTGCAACGCGCGCAATACCTCTTCGACTTCGACGCTGTCAAGTTTCAATCGCTTGCGCCAGGCTTCGAAAGAAGCGAAGCGATTTCCCGCCGGCACCGCTTCGCAAAGCAGACGGACGACAGACGCCCTTGTTTCCGGTTCAGGCGCGAGATGTTCAAGCACGGACGAGAAATAACGATTGAGTCGCCCACCCATTACCTCGTCAACATACAAACGTTCGACAGCGAGGTAGGAATCGAGGTTTAGATTATTTTCGCGAGCGGCTTGCAGCAAGGCAGTAATGAAGAAGGGACTGCCCTCGAGTTGTTGAACCAATAGATCCCGGGTTTCCTCGTTGATCGCAACCTGGAGGCGGCGCGCCGACGAGTCGACGAGATTGCGGGCGTCATCTTCCCCAAGCGCTTCCAGCCGCATCACCTCGAGCGAGTTGGAGGTGCCGCCGGCACACTCGACTGCATCGAGAACCTCACGACGTAAGCCGGCAAGAGCAAATGGCTGACTGGAAAAAGTCAGAGCCCTGACAATTTCGGTGGCGAGCGGCACCGTCGAGCCGGCGTAATTTGCCAATTGCACCGCGTCAAACATTATGAAGGGACGGCCGTCTCTCGCCGGGACCTTATTAGGCGCGGTCAGACAGAAGCGCACCAAAGCCCGATCATCTTTGTCGAAGCGTTGGATGTTATAGGCCTCGACCAGGTCTTCAATCCAGGGAAGATCTGCGGCGGGAGCAAGTTGGACCAGATCATTCAAGGTGAGCGAAAGGCGGCAAAGCGATGGCTCATCGCGGCGATAGGCAATGTATTGCAGTAGAAACGTGTTCAGGAATTCGATTGCTGCGCTGACCGCCGTGGTTTCAGTTTGCGGCAACGCAAAATAGATCGGCGCCACGACACGTCTATTGAACAGGTCGTCGTACGCCTGACGCAGTAATTCGGAAACGCCTGCGAGCGGCGCTAACAAGATGAGCAGGCCGGATCGTTCCTCAGCAGGCCTCGATTGTGTTGCGTGGGAGACCAGGTGTTGGAGCTCGGCGGCCCTGCCGACAAACTCGTCGCGCTTTACGCGACCGAGAATCTGGCGTGTTTCCTCGTGGCGATTCGTCATCTGGCGGCGTGCGGGTTGCTGATGTTGTCCAGGTAAAACTCAATGCGGTTTTTGCCCAGGTGCTTGGCGCTGTAAAGCGCACGGTCCGCCGCGGCAATCACGCTCTCGGCGGTATCAATATGTTTCGCCAAAGTAGAAATTCCAATGCTGACGCTGACCGTTCCCAATGGTTGCGACTTCCCATAAGGGTAGTCCGTTTCCATCACTCGTTGCCGCATTCGTTCGGCGATGACTCCCGCTTCGGTGAGCGTGGTTTGTGGCAGCAGGATGCAAAATTCTTCTCCTCCGTAACGACAAGCTACGTCGGCCGACCGCAGTGTCGCCTTCAGCGCATGTGCCGTGATTTTCAGAGCAACATCCCCCGCCTGGTGGCCATTTTGATCGTTGTAGTTCTTGAAATCGTCAATATCGATCATCAGGCAGCTCATGGAATAGTCGTAACGCTGGGAACGGTTTAGCTCCTCTGTCAGCCGTTCCTCGAGATAGCGGCGATTTAGTAAACCTGTTAGAGGATCTGTTATCGACATCAATTGAAATTGCGTCGCTCGCTCCTGCCATTCCGCTCGCTCCAGGGCCACAGCGATTTGGGGACCGATGATTTCGAGCAAGCTAAGATCGACGTCATCAAACTTTCCGCCACCGACTTTGTCAGCGACGTTGAGCACGCCGATTTTTCGTCCGCTCATGGTGATGGGGTAACTAATGAATGACTTCGTCTTGTAACTTCGCTCCGGCGGCGCCGGAGTTAGTCCTGCACTTTCCATATTCTCGACCACCAACGGTTTTTCAGATTCCAGGACTTTTCCGGAAATTCCTTCACCGAGTCGTGCTGGGCCGATTTCAAACTCCACGGGCGGAAAACCCGCTGAAGCCTTAAGATTAATCTCATTGGAGCTTTCGTCGAAGACCCATAGCGACGCGCGCTCAGCCTGAAGCAACTCCTTCGAATGCGTGAGAATTGCGCCATAGGTTCTGGCCGGATCGCGAGAGCTGATGCGCTCCAGGAAATGCTGGAGCGATTCCGCCACCTGGGAGCGATGTTCGAGCTCACTGCGCAGGCGATCAACTTCGTCCTGCAAATCAGGCGTGGGATAACGTGAATCGGTTCCGAGACCGCCCTCGGCCGTCCTGCTCTCCTGACCGTCTTCACCTTTTTGCAGTGGCGAAAGGATCTGCCTTGCTGTTGCCCGCGAGTCAGGAAATTCAGCTGGGTTGTCGCGCTGACGATGGCGCACGGCCGTGGTCCCAGAATCAATACCGCTTCCTTTCCTGACAGCCGCGTCAAAATTGCGCGCAGCCTTTTCTAACCGTTCGGACAAATGATCGAGTCTTTCCGATTCCGCAAAGATCACGTTGTCGAATGGTTTGCTGCCAAGCAACTCGTTTAACTCTCCAGCGCGAAAGCGATCGACCAGCGAGCGGTAATCGGCTCCGCTAACAAAGGCGCGACCGCCGATAGCCGCAAGATTTTGTTCCCCGCCGATTTGCATCGGCATAGTGAAACATTGGAGACCGGCATGACACTTGTATTGGACCGCGGAACCAGCAGACAGAGCGCGACGATGAGCTTCGCCGCAATAAGGATCACAAAGGCTGACGTAGTCCAGCGACGACTGGAAGGCGTGGCAGATCGAATTGTTATTTGAAGCAACGAGCGCCGGAGGTTGTCGGCCATCAACCAGCAGAACCGATAGCCCAGAAGCAGCTGCGAGCTTATCCTGCACTTCGGCCCATCCGGGCGGAGCGTCTTCAGGATGTTCCTGAAGAATCTCGACGGGTTCACTTAGGGTCGTCGCCGCTGACGTCATCAATTCTTCGTCCTTGCCCAGGTTCTCTTTCCCCGGATCCTTGCGGCGCGGCCTTGGTGGGCGATTTCTTGAAGGCATTGCTGTACGCGATGTGTTAGTTGTGGGCAAGCTATCCAGGCATCCCAGCCAGGTTGGCCGGCCAGGGCGCTGCAAGCTTCCGACACAAATCAGTATAGATTCCACTAATAACGTCAACAAGCGACTCTAAAAAGCGCCAGTCAACGGACGGTCTGTTCCGCACGAACTAAACACAAGACACGTTACCCTACTGATATACGACCAATAGCGCCCGCATTTCATCTGGGCTGAGCATGAGAATCAAGGCTTTTCGCGGCCTTTTTTGACGGCTTAGCTACTGATTTCCTGATCAGCCATTGCCTGAGCGGCGGCTAGTCCGGGCGCCTGACCTGGCGCCACTTTTTCGATGTCAGGCTGGTCAGGGCTAATGCGAATACAGGCGGCAAAATGATGGGGTTTGACTTCAACGAGTGGGGGGACAACTTCCTTGCAGGCCTGGACGACATACGGGCAGCGCGTATGAAAGCGGCAGCCCTGAGGCGGATTAATTGGCGACGGCACGTCGCCTTCAAGTACGATGCGTTGCCGCGTCGCTTCGACCTTTGGATCCGGAACCGGCACCGCGGAAATAAGAGCCTTCGTGTACGGCATCAGCGGATCCGCGTAGATAGTTTTGGCGTCGGCTATCTCAACCAGCTTACCCAGGTACATAACCGCCACTCTATTGGAAACGTGCCGAATTGCGCGCAGGTCGTGAGAGATAAACAAGTAAGTCAGATTCTTTTCGCGTTGTAACTTTTCCAGGAGGTTCATGATCTGCGCCTGGATAGAAACATCGAGTGCCGAGATTGGCTCATCGGCAACGATGAAATCAGGGTCGACCGCCAGAGCACGCGCGATGCCGATGCGCTGACGCTGTCCGCCCGAGAACTCATGCGGGTAGCGTTTGATGAAGCGTTTACTCAGTCCCACTGTTTCCAGAAGTTCTTGTATGCGTTGCTCCGCCTCCCTGCCCCTGGCAAGTCTGAAGGTGTCGAGAGGCTCACCGACAATCTGGCCAACAGTCATTCTGGGATTAAGCGAAGCGTAGGGATCTTGAAATATTATTTGCAGATGCCGCCGGTGCTCGCGCATCTCCTTGTTCGATAGGTGGGCCAGATCATTATTACGATAGAGCACTTGTCCCGAGGTAGGCTCCGCGAGGCGCAGGATCGCTCGGCCCAGAGTGGACTTGCCGCATCCAGACTCGCCGACCAGGCCAAGCGTCTCACCGGGATAGATGTTGATCGTCACGCCATCGACGGCTTTAACCAGACGATGTCCCCTGCCGGCAAGATCAAAATGAACTTTGAGATCGCGTATCGCAAGCAAAGGCGCGCCGCCTCCGAGGTCGCTTGACGGCGGCGTGAGACTAATTGAGTTTAAGTTTGTCTCCTGGGTGCTCATCGATATCCACTAAACCTGTGCGGCTTACTGCCCCAAAACGCTCGAAGTGCTGAAGTAGAACTTCTCGCGGTAATCTGTCTCGTCCTGTCCTGCCGCCTGCTCCTCTCTTAAGGTCGGGCTTCTGCCTTCGACTCTTCATAAACCTCATCGGCGAAATGGCACAGCGAGAAGTGCTCGGCGGTCAGTTGCACAAACGGTGGAAACTCACGGCTGCAGAGATCCTCAGCTCGTTGGCACCGCGGCGCAAACGGACAACCCGCCGGCAGATGCGCGACGTCAGGCGGAGCCCCTGGAATCTGATAAAGCTTGCCTTGTTTAGCCGTCGGATCGGGAACCGAACGAAGCAAGCCTTTTGTGTAAGGGTTACCCGGACTAGCGAACAACTCCGCGGTTGGCGCTTGCTCAAAAACCTTTCCCGCATACATCACGATCAGGTGATCGGTCATGCCCGCCACTACGCCGAGGTCATGCGTGATCAAAATGACGCTGGTGCCGGTTGCCCGCTTGAGAGTTTTG
>DASWDX010000222.1:0-9097 GCA_036395055.1 Pyrinomonadaceae bacterium
TTGTGTTCGACGCTAGGGAAAAGAGGTTTCGTTATGACGGTGAAGCCTGGCAAGAGCTAGTTCATCGCTATCCGCGTAGCCCGGAAGCGGTTGAAGCGCGCAAACGTCTGGGAGCAGTCAGCCTTTTGATTACCAGGTAAAGATACCAGCGCCTTACTTTCGCAAAGAACCACTTCGATTTTTTGCACCCCAACAATAGAAGAGGTAATATTCGTTTATTCCTCCGCCAGCGCCAGGCCACAGAACTCCAAAGCTCAGGGAGAAGAATCATGACAGCTCGGGACACGAAACGGCCAAACTCCCACCAGTCTGCAATGAAATGGTCTGCCTTTGTGCTCTCCGCATGTTTATTGATGTCAGGACTGGCAGCATTACAGCCGTGGCGCATTGCCCGCGCCGCGGCGCCGTCGGTGGTGCAGTTTAGCGCCAGCACTTACAACGTGAGCGAAGACATGACCTTCAAGAGATCACGGTTTTACGCACCGCTGACATCTCTGGTCCAGCGACTGTCGATTACACGACTGGTGATGTCACCGCGTCCCAGCGCTCTGACTACACCGCAGCCATGGGCACTTTGCGCTTTGCCGCAAACAAGTCGAGCAAATCGTTCGACGTCCTTATTAGCGAAGACCTCAAGCGCGAAGGCACCGAGACTCTTACTATCACACTCGCCAATGGCATGGGCCAGGCCTGCTCGGTAGTTTGTCGACGGCTTTGGTTGTGCTTGAAGATGATCCGATTGAGAGTGGCCCGAATCCCATCGACTTCTTCGACATCTTTGTCGGCCAGCACTACCAGTGATTATTTACGAACGGCTTGCTTGCACGTTTGCTCTTATCTACACTTGATTTCAAAGGTCCAATCCGCCTGAAGGGAATTAAAGTGAATGTCAGCCAAACTGCTGTTGAGGCTTGTTTCAGCCTGCGTCTTTGCGTTGCTCTTGTTGTCGTTCGCCTGTCAGCAAACAACTCCGCCAACCAATCAACCGGCAATGACTGCTGACGATTCCAGATCGTGGGATTTGTATCTAAACGGATTTCTCGAGGCCTATTTCGTGGCCCATCCCGACTTTGCAGTGCGTGCCGGCCGACACGAATTCGACGGCAAGCTGCCAGACTGGAGCGCCGAGGGACTCGCCAAAGAGATTAAGCGCTTACACGCGGAGAAGGATCGCGTCGCAGGGTTCCCGGAATCTGCGCTAGACGAGCGGCAAAGGTTTCAACGTGAGTATGTAGCGTCGGTCATCGATGCGGATATTTTCTGGCTCGAGTCGGCTGAGTGGCCTTTTCGCTGCCCGCAGTTTTATGCCGATGCTATTGATCCGGACGTTTACGTATCGCGCGAGTATGCGCCACTCGAGCAACGCCTCAGAGCCTACACAGCTTACGCCAAAACAATTCCAACGGCGGTGGATCAGATTCGCAAAAATCTGCGCACGCCTTTGCCAAAAACCTTCGTCAACATCGGCCACACCACTTATGGCGGCCTGATCTCGTTTTACGAGAAAAACGTGCCGGCCATCTTCGCGTCCGTAAAGGACGAACAACTCCAGCACGATTTCAAACAAGCGAACGACGGCGCCATCAAGGCTATGAAAGACATCGATGGCTGGTTTAAATCTCAGGAAGCCGGTGCCACCAACAATTTCGCGCTAGGCGCCGAAAAGTTTAGCGAGATGCTGAAGGCGACCGAGCGCGTGGATCTGCCGCTCAGCCAACTTGCAGAAACCGGGCGGCGAGATCTGGACCGTAATCTCTTGGCCTTGAAAGAAGCTTGCGCGACTTTTGCTCCCGGAGTCTCGATTACCGAATGCGTTGCGAAAGCAGAGGCACAAAAGCCAGCGGGCGGATCCGTCGAGATGGCGCGCAAACAACTCGGCGATCTCAAGTCGTTCATTCTCGAGAAGAAGGTGGTGACGATCCCAGGCATAGAAGAAGCGAAGGTTGCCGAGGCTCCTGCCTATCGTCGGTGGAACTTTGCTTACATCAACATCCCCGGACCCTATGAGAAAGGGTTGCCGTCGATTTATTACATTGCACCACCTGATGCTTCCTGGTCACAAAAAGAGAAAGATGCATACGTACCAGGAGTCGGCAGTCTGCTTTTCACTTCCGTGCACGAAGTTTGGCCGGGACACTTTTTACAATTCCTGCATGCCAATCGCTCGTCTTCCAAGCTGGGTCAGTTGTTCGTTGGCTACGCCTTCGCGGAAGGCTGGGCCCACTACACGGAAGAGATGATGTGGGAAGCAGGGCTCGGAAATGGCGAGGCGGAGATGCATATTGGCCAACTACTCGAAGCATTGCTGCGGAACGTCCGGTTTGTTTCGGCGATCGAGATGCATACCGGCAAGATGACCGTCGCGGAGTCTGAGAAGATGTTTCTCGAGCAGGGTTATCAGGATACGGGCAACGCCCGCCAGCAGGCTGCCCGCGGCACGTTTGATCCCGCCTATCTCAACTACACGATGGGCAAACTGATGATAAGAAAGCTGCGAGAGGATTGGACCGCTTCGCGCGGAGGCAAACAGGCCTGGCAACAGTTTCATGATGAGTTTTTGAAATTTGGCGGTCCGCCAATTCCGCTCGTGAGGAAGGCGATGCTGCCGGGAGATGCCGGATCGTTGTTTTAGCTTCCCACTGCCCGCCCCTGACAGGCTTTCAACCTAACCAGATATGGCGAGCGAAATAATCTCAGGGTGAGGAAGGGGGCTTGCCCCCGCTGTCTGTAAAGGGCTTTCGACCTGGCAACTAATTAAGCAAGTCACATAGTCTCAGGGTTGGGAAGGCGGGCTCGCCCCGCTTTTAGAAGGGCCTTCAAGCTAGCAAGTAATTAAGCAAGTCACATAGTCTCAGGGTTGGGAAGGCGGGCTTGCCCCCGCTCTTCGTTAGTCCCTCTTATCATAACTTCTCCAACCCAACTCTTTCATAGTCTTTGATAACTTCTCAGAATCATCGGGCCACCACCATTGCTGATCCACTTTTAGGGGTTTTTCACTTCCGGAATAGAAAGCCTGGAAACTCGACCAATAGTAATCTTTGGCAGAGGAAACCAGTTTAGCCTTCACCGGATTAGCATGATTGTAATTGATCTTCTGCCAAATCATCCAGGCGCTCCATAGCGGCACCGCTTTAAAGCTCTCCTGCCAGACCTGATATGACGAACCTTCAGAGTCTAGTTTGAAACTAATTCCGTCCGCCGCCTTAGTAATAGCTCTTGCGGAAAGGCTCTTGAGTTGACCAGTGAATTCTCTAATTCGTCCGTCTTGTGGATTGACTATCAGATGAAGATGATCAGGCATCAACACATAAGCATTAATTTGCAGGGCCAGTTGTTAAGTAAGCTTGCAAAAGCATCGATGAACGACTGGCAGCATGCTTCCTGGTTGAAGATGGGAATCCTGTCAAGGACGTTTCCTGTGACAAAGTGTAGGGCGCCTGGGAGATTTTGATTAGACCATTTGCGCACCATGAGGGTAAGGAAGCAAATTCAAGGAGCGGGGGCAAGCCCGCCTTCCTGACCCTGAGACTAGGTAACTTGCTAATTTACTTGCTATGTCGAAAGCCTTTCAAAGGGAGCGGAAGCCTTTCAAAGAGAGCCAACTTCAACTTATTCTTTCCATTCGCTGTTAATAAATCCTTCTGAGTCTCGTTTCTATGGTGGAGACGATTTTCAGGAGGACACAGTGCAGGCAGCCGCTAAAAAATTGAGATTAGTTACCGAACCTCCCAATAGCTCTCAGACGGAGCTGGAAACGCTTTTCCAGTCACACCACGACCGCGTTTTTCGCAGCGCTTATCGCATCACTGGCAGCGCGGCTGACGCTGAGGACGTCCTACAGACCGTTTTCCTGCGGCTTGTCAGGGGCAACGAGAGCTACCACCTTTCGGAAAACCCGGAAGCTTACCTATCGCGCGCGGCCATTAATGCTTCGCTCGATCTAATGCGCAGCCGCGGCCGAGCAAAAGCTGTGGAACTAAGCGAAGCGGATTCCGAGGCTCTGGAAAGTAAATTTCAAAGTCCGGAAGCTGAACACGCCGACCGTGAACTGCAAATTCTGATTCGCCAGGCGGTGGCACGTTTGGGGAAGACAGCCGGCGAGATGTTTGTTTTGCGGTATTACGAGGGACATGACAATCAGGAAATCGCGAAGATGCTCGACACTTCACAAATGGTTGTGGGAGTCGTGCTGCATCGGGCACGAACAAAACTACGAAAAGAGATAGGGCACTTTCTGGAGAAACATCATGAAAAGCAATAATGATTTCGACGTAATTCTCGATAAGGCCACCAGCGAGATGCGGAACGAACAGATCGATTCGGCGGTGATTAACGAAGCGGCTGAGCGTGTTTGGGCGCGCCTGGCCATTGAAGCCTCGGCACACAGCAACGACAACGTAGCAAGTGAACGAATCGCGAGCTGCGCTGATTTTCAGTCGCTCATTCCGGCGTATCTGAACGGCAGCTTGTCTGAGGCTCGTTCACTGCTGCTGGTCGATCACACGCATGAGTGCATCCCGTGCCGCAAGGCGATGAAGGAGGCGCGCGCGCACAAATTGACACCCAGGAAGAGCGTTACCGTCACACGCCGCTACAGAATTCAGCCCGTTGTTCTGCGATGGGGAATTGCCGCAGCGCTGATCATTGGCGTCGGACTCATCGCGCTTCCTTTTATTCAACGCTGGGCCCCGCTTGGTGGAGAGCTGGAAGCAACGGTGCAGGCCGCTGAAGGACAGGTCTATCAAATCGCTGACACTCGCAGCGCGCCGATTTCGTCCGGCGAGAAACTGCAAAAGGGTGACCGTATTCGCACGGCTAAAGACGCGCACGCTTTCGTTCGTCTGGGTGATGGCTCAGTCATTGAGATGAGGGACCGGTCCGAGTTTTTCCTGACAAAGAACTCGCTGGGCACAACGATTCACCTGAACCGCGGTGCGATAGTCGTTGAAGCTGCGAAGCAGGGCAAGCAGCATCTGTTTGTAGACACGGGCGATTCACACGTGTCGGTCACGGGCACGGTGTTTTCCGTTAACAGTGGGACTAAAGGCTCACGCGTGTCAGTGATTGAAGGCGAGGTTCACATGGATCACGCCAGCAGCGAACGCGTGCTGCGCGGCGGAGAGCAAGCTACCACGAACGCATCTATTGAAAGGATTCCGGTTAAAGACGAAGTAGCGTGGAGCCGGAAGGCTGCTCGTTATGCTGAAACTCTGGCCGCTTTCACCTCGCTTAACAAGGAGTTGGGTAAAGTTACTCAGCCGGGCCTTCGCAATTCAACGCACCTGCTTGATTTGATGCCTGAGAACACGATTGTTTATGCGGCATTGCCTAACCTGACCTCGACCATTGTCGAATCGCACCGGATCATGCAGGAGCGCATCAACCAGAATGCCGCGCTGCGTGAATGGTGGGAAAAGGAAGAAGGCCATCGCGGTCCTAACGTGGATCAGGTCATCGGCAGCATTCGTGAATTTGGCGATTACCTGGGAGACGAAATCGCGGTTTCCGTCTCAATCGATGAAAAGGGCGAGCCGGTGGCGCCGCTTGTACTGGCGGAACTGAAGAACTCCGCCGGCTTCCAACAGTTTGTAGAACAGCAGATCGCGAAGTATGCAGGAAGTGCCCCGGCTAATAACCAAAACCGTCCGGCAATTCGCTTCGTGCAAGATCCTCTGACTGCCACCGCAACTGCAACGGAGCCCGGCAAGAAGGCAGAAGAGCTCTACGTTTGGATTCAAAACGATTTGTTTGCGGCAAGCCCCAGACTCCAACAACTTCAGGATCTGGCAACGATCGTGCAGAAGGGCACAACCAGCAGCTTCAGCGTAACTGCTTTCCACGATCGCATTGCCCAGGTTTATCAGGAAGGCGCGGGTTTAGTTGTGGCCGCTAATCTTGAGCGGCTGATTGAGAAGACGAAGCCAGAACTAATGAAGGGCGCGGATGCGGAGCAGCGTGAAAGCGCTTTGAAACAACTCGGCATCCTGAACCTCAAGTATTTCGTGCTTGACCAGAACAATGTTAAGGGAAAGACGCATACCCAGGCCACGGTCTCCTTCAATGAAGCACAGCGCGGGATTCCTTCATGGCTCGCAGCCCCCGGACCGATGGGTTCACTCGAATACATCTCGCCGGATGCAAATGTGGTCGCAGGATTCGTCGTCAAGGATCCCGTGAAGTTGGTCGACGATCTATTGGGCGTTATTGAAACCGTATCACCGGACCTGCGGAAAAATCTGGACAAGCAGCAGGCAGATCACGGCCTGGACATTCGCAGGGACATAGCGGCGCCACTCGGTGGGGAGTTTGCCTTTGCGATTGATGGCCCAATACTGCCGACACCCTCATGGAAAATGGTGTTTGAAGTAAACGACTCCGCGCATCTGCAGCAAACGCTCGAGCGCGTGGTGGATGAAGTCAACAAGGAAGCCGCGAAGTTCGGGAAGACCGGCCTGGTTTGGGATCGCCCGGAGCTTGCCGGCCGCACTTACTATACGCTGCGGTCAGCCGATTTTGGCGTGGAAGTCAACTATACATATGTGAATGGTTATGTAGTGATGGGCCCAAGCCGGGCGATGGTCGAACGGTCAGTACGCACGCAGGAGCAAGGCTATACGCTACTGCGCTCTTCGCGTTTCACAGCTGGTCTGCCGTCCGATGGCAATGCAAACTTTTCGGCGCTCTTCTATCACAACCTGGCGCCGCTGGTGCAACCATTTGCGGAACGCATCGCTAACTCCGCCGGCAATCTGCCACAGGAGCAGCAGCAGGCAATCAAGGCGATGGCCGCTGATATGCCGCCGACCCTCGCGTATGCCTATGCGCAGGACGACAGCATAACTTTCGCTGCCAACACTGAAGGTGGACCATTTGGCTTGAGCCCGGCAACGTTGCTGGGTGTGCCAAACGCGTTGGAAATTCAGCACATTCTTCAGCAAGGACTTAAACAGAAATAGGAAACTCGAAACTGCCGTCACGTCATGAAACTAATATCCATTTCGCTTGGCTCATGGTTGATTGGCCTCTCTGCCATCCTGCTTATCTTTGTTGTTGTAGAAGGTGAGAGCTTGAGTCTGGCAGACCTCAAAGGTGCGACCATCGCTTCCTTGATCGTTGCCGCGTTACTCTTCTCGCTGGCTTACGCTCCATCTCTGTTTTGGTTACGTACGCGACTCGGTGGCTGCCGGCCCGCAGCGCTTTTCCCGGTTGCCTCTGCCCTGATCCTCAACCTTCCGGTTTTTTTGATCGGAATTTTGGCAATCGGCAGAACTTTGGCGACTGCGGAAGCGTTTGCATTCATCGGTGCATTCGTACTAATGGGAACGGCCTTCGGTCTCGGTTTTGTTTGGAATTATCAGAACAGGGATATAGAGTCTGCAAGATGGCATTAGCTGAACAGGTTCTGGAAGAAGCGCGCCTTAAGAATCCTGCGAACTTCGCTCCGGTCATCGATCTTAACGACCTGAGCGTCACCTTCGGCGGGCGGCCAATCCTGCAAAATCTCAGAGGTGAATTGCGCGGACGCGCTATCGGCCTGCTCGGTCCAAACGGCGCCGGCAAGACCACGCTGATTCACACATTACTGGGATTCCATGCTCCATCCTCGGGTACGGCTCACATTTTCGGCCAGGACATTACCAGTGAGGCTAAACGAATTCGATCTGTAGTCGGCTATATGCCTGAGCGCGATTCCTTTATTGCGAAGATGAGCGCCGTGCATTTTGTGCGATTGATGGCCGAGTTGTCGGGATTGCCTTCGGAGGCGGCGCTCGAGCGCGCTCACGAAGCCCTCTTCTATGTAGGGCTGGGAGAAGCTCGCTACCGTAGTCTGGATACCTATTCACTGGGAATGAAACAGCTTGCCAAACTTGCCCAGGCAATCGTTCACGGCCCGCGCCTGATCTTTCTCGATGAACCTACCAATGGGCTCGATCCTCCTGCTCGTCAACGAATGATCCGGCTCGTGCGCGAGATTCGCGACAGTGGCAAGGCCAATATCCTTTTGTCTTCGCATCTGCTGCGGGATGTTGAAGAGTGTTGTGAGGAGATTCTGATTCTGAAAGACGGCCGTCTTGCCGTTTATTGCAATCTGGAGGAAGAACGAAAGGCTAATCGTAAGTTTCTGCTACTGGAAACACGTGGCGATCAAAACAAGTTTGCCGAAGGTATCGGCGCCCTCGGGTGCGAATATGCGCTGACGGGAGACCATCGCGTGAAGTTGGTCTTAAACGAAGGCATTGACGTGCGCGATATTTATCGCATCGCCTCCGAGTACGACGTGCAGATCAGGCGCCTCAGTTACAAGCGCGATTCTCTGGAAGATATCTTCCTTAAAGCGATGGAGAACGGCCATGGCGGTTTATGAACACACCTACAAGCAGTATCTGGGCGAGCTGACTCCCGAATGGAGCCGGTTTCTGATTATCCCGCGCCATGCCTTTCGCGATGTGTTCAAATCGAAGCTGTTTACGGCTTTCTTCGTACTCTGCTTTCTTCCACTGCTGGTCGAAATGATTCTGATATATCTGCACCATAACTTCACTGCTCTGACGATCTTTAAGACAAGCGTGACAGAGTTGATTCCGATTGATGCTTCCTTCTTTCAGTTTTTTGTGAACTTCCAGGCTGCACTGGCATTTTTCGTGACCTTGCTTGTCGGCCCACCACTGGTGTCGCGCGATCTGAGAAACAATGCGCTGCCACTGTATTTGTGTCGTCCGTTTTCGCGAGCTGAATACGTGCTGGGGAAGATGTCAGTCTTGCTGATCCTTCTTTCAGCAATTACGTGGGTTCCGCAGCTATTGTTATTTGCGTTCCAGTCATATTTGGAGGGCGCAGGCTGGTTTCTTGCCAATCTTTCAATTGCCGGTGCGATCTTGATGTTAAGCGCCGTCTGGATTCTAATCCTGGCGCTCCTTTCTCAGGCGGTGTCGGCTGTTGTCAAGTGGCGTGTCATCGCCAGCGCCGCACTGCTCGGACTATTCTTTATCCCGTCGATTTTCGGTGAAGCCGTCAACAACCTTTTCTTTACACGGTGGGGAGACATCATCAGTCCCATTGCGTTGATGAAGAATGTTTCCTCGGGACTCTTCGGTAC
>DASWDX010000223.1:0-3272 GCA_036395055.1 Pyrinomonadaceae bacterium
CGGCCCTGGTTCGCCTATTATCTGAAGAACAAAGGAAAGCTTGAGCAACCGGAAGCCCTAACCTTCGAGACCGGCTCAAATCGGTGGACTTCGTTTGAAGCTTGGCCGCCTCGGAGCAATGTTGACCAGCGCAAACTTTACCTCCGCGAAAACGGACAACTCCTATACGACCCGCCCTCAGCAAAAGCTCAACCGCAATTCGATAGCTACGTATCAGACCCGGCGCATCCTGTGCCCTACCGACCGCGGCCGATTGAAGCGACCTACAACCCGGCCGACCAGGGTGGCTCGCGCTGGCCTACGTGGCTAGTCGAAGATCAGCGTTTTGTCGAGAATCGTCCGGATGTGCTGACCTGGGAGACCGAGCTGCTTAAGGAAGATACTGTAATCGCAGGCGACATCATTGCTCATCTCTTCGCGTCGACTTCAGGCACAGACAGCGACTGGATCGTTAAGCTAATTGATGTTTACCCTGAGAGCTACCCAAAAGATCCGAAAATGTCTGGTTATCAGTTGATGATTGCCGGCGAAATACTGCGCGGGCGATTCCTCCATTCATTTACGAAGCCTGAGCCAATTACGGCAAACCAGGTTAACGAGTACGTCATTGACCTATACACCAACAACCATGCATTCCTGCAGGGTCATCGCATCATGGTCCAGGTTCAGAGCACCTGGTTTCCTCTTTACGATCGCAATCCTCAAAAGTTTGTCGATAACATTTTTCGCGCGCGCGATTCCGATTACCTCGCTGCGACTCAGCGCATCTTTCGCTCGAGCCGCTATCCGTCACGCATCACCATCCCGGTGTTAATGCGCAGAACGACTGGCCCATGATCCGAGGGCCAGACTCAGAAGGGTAGTCCCAAAAAGGCCACAACGCATTTTCAGCAGAGCTGTAAACAAAACCGCTTTGATGTCTGCGCCTGCCGGTACATGATTCGCGAAGATAGCGACTATAATCTGCTTGCCGGCCTTAGTCTCTAAGTATCCAGCCAACCCTTTCCCATTCACCATGTACTGCTCATTCAGGAGATCACCGGCAACGTGAGTCCCCGTCTTGGCGCGCAGTCTGCCTGCGGCAGGAGAGTTTCGCTGAGTGTCCCACAAAGTTCCGTCCCTCCAGGATCGGAAGCGCGTCATGGAAGTTGCGAAAATCTTTCTGTTTAGCCATGAATTTGAGAAATGTGACTATGAAATCAGGTGTGAAATAGGCACTTCCGCCGGCTCCGTCTGACTGCGCAGCCGCCGAGAGATCCAGATTCATTCGTTCGATGTGAAGGTACCGTCGAGGTTTCTGGTCGGAACGAATCCAATCTCAGCACTGATATCTTCGGCCCCGGTCTTCACTTCATTCTGGAACGTGGCGTATTTGATAACTCGAATGCAAGTGTCTGCGGCGAGGTTACGCGGTTGGAGAGATTTAGATCACCACTGGCAACCAGCACCAGATCGCCTCTGAGCACTCCCTCCTTAGAGATTGGACCAGTGCGATAAACGGACGTGTGGAAGCGGTAATCTGAACCCAGCATCTGCATGGTTGTTCCTTCAGTGATCAGCTTCGTCACGGAGTCAGGTACAAAAAGTTTGTCTGCGTTGAGCACGTAGAGGACTCTGTTGTCGCTCAACGAATAGACTTCGATTCCAAACATCGCACGCCGAAATTCCGGACGGTTCACAATTGCCGAAATCTTTGCATCCAGCGGCTGGACAGTCTGTCCATGCGCACAAAGAATGGCGAGCGCCTGAGCAGCCAGCAGCAGAATCGCTCTCAATTTCATAATCACCTCCGAAACCGTGGAAAGAGCTGCGTTTGCCGTCTGGAGTCAGGTGGTTTGCCAGCGCGCTGCGATTGGTAGTTCGTCACGGTCGACGTCTCGAATCGTGAGTTTTCTGGTTGGGGGCACTTTTCCTTCCTTCCATAGAAAATCGCCCAACTGGCGTTGGGCCTGACTGGTCCAGAAGGAGTTTTCAGCTGGGAGTCGCCTCTTTATCATACGTTCCACGTATCCGACTGCTTCTTCATCAATTTGCACCAGCACCTCATGCTCGCTTCCAGTGGGAGTCTTCACTCTGAAGCGGCGCTCGTTGGGTTCTTGTCGGACACCTTCCGAATCCAGGATCGTGAAACCGTTCATAGTGATGATTTGAATTAGCGGCTCCGCTGAAACCTCTGCCGACGAAGGAACAGTTGTCGCGGATACTCGTGGTTGTTTTGAAGGGGCCGCGGCTACTGCATTGCGCAAGATTTCCGGGGTCATGGGCTTGCGCACGAAGTCGGTAGCGCCAAGTTTCATCGCATCGACCGCTAGTTCAATCGAGGCATATGCTGTCGCCATGATGACGCGCGCAGTCGCGTCGCGTTCATTGATGCGGCGCAGCGTTTCGAGGCCGTCCATGCCGGGCATTCTCTGATCCAGCAACACCGCATCCCAGCCTGGCCCGTCGCCAAAGGCTTCCAGGCCTCGCTCACCGTCGCCCGCCTCCACAACTTCGTACCCTGCCGCCTGTAGGGTTAGGCGCGTTACGCGCCGAATGTTTTCTTCGTCGTCGATAATCAAAATGCGCTTGCTCATTTACTAACTTCCTTTCGTGCGCCTTTTCCAGTGCCTCACGTTCAACAGCCTTAAGCGTCAGTCTCCCATTTGCCGGAGCGTGTCCGTCATTCCATAAGAAATCCGTTAAAAACTGTTCAGCCTGTTCTGTCCAGAAGCCTTTTCCAAGAGGCAAGTCATTCGGCACTTTCTCAACTACGGAGACCGCCTCGGGATCAATCTCGACAACAACCTGCTGCTCCCGCCCGTCGAACTTTCTCACGATAAAGCAACGCTCATTCGGTTGTTGCGGCACTACGCCGGCGATGTCTGTGGCGCGCAGGATGGTGAAGCCGTTTAACGTTACGTGAGGGGAGTGTTGGCGCTTACCATCTTCTGCCACATTTGGCGGGGGAAGTTCCTGTGTTTTTGCTAAAGCCGCAGCCAATGCGTTGCGCAGAATCTCCGGCGTCATCGGCTTGCGCACGAAGTCTGTCGCTCCAAGCAACAATCAGCACACGATTAGGCATGGCTCACCCCCTGCCTGGATTCAGACACTGCCGCGAGCGGCAGAGTGAAGGTGAAAGTTGTGCCGCGCCCAACTTCCGATTGCACGCTGATCTGCCCGCCGTGAGCTTCCACAATTGATTTCGAGATCGTCAGTCCTAGTCCCGCCCCTCCGGTAGGTGCGTCAGGAACCTGCACAAACTTATCGAAGATGTGCGGCAGGTATTCGGT
>DASWDX010000224.1:0-15575 GCA_036395055.1 Pyrinomonadaceae bacterium
CCCATCCGTGTACTGGTTCGAGTAAAAGCTCATGTTCCAGAGCGGGAAGAAGAAGGATGGGAGCAATACTACGACCGCAACGAGAATCAAAATGCGGCTCTTCAACGTCAGCGGCAGCTCAAAGAAGGTTGTTTCCTTTTCGAGAAAATCACTCATGTTGGTACGACTCCTGTCTTACTCTGCATTTCCACCCGCCGGAAGGATGAAGAACTAAAGTCCATCCTTCATCCTTCATCCTTCTTTCTTCATCCCTTTACTACTTTGGCTTGACCAACAAGTACCCCTGCATCTCCTGGTGAAGCGCTGAGCAGAAGTTGGTGCAGTAGTAGGGAAAGACGCCGGTTCTGTCTGCGACGAATTCGATAGTCTTCATCTCACCCGGATCAATCACAACGTTGAGGTTGTATTCACCAAGTCCGAAACCGTGCAGCTCATCCGTCGTCTGCTCGATATTGGTCAAGTAGATCGTGACATGGTCGCCTTGCGTTACCTCGACCTTGTTTGGCTCAAAGCTGCTGCGAACGGCGGTCATCTTTACCACGACATTGTTGCCATCTCGCGTGACCCCGGTATCCTTCACATCCCAGACAGCGTTGGGGTTCTTCATCTCCTCTTTGGGATAGACCTCGATTGGTTTGAGCTTGTCGGCCTTGATCATCTGCGCGTAGTGCGGCTCCGGCTCAGTGAAAGCGTCATAGAGCAGCTTCATCTTTTCGCCAGTGATGCTAATGAGCTGTGAGCTTTCCGGCTGCGATGGACCAACAGTCATGTGGCGGCCGTGTGAAAGCTTGTTTAGCGCCACCAGATATTTTCCGTCCGGGTGCATCGTGTCGCCTCCGGCAACTGAAAGGTGTCCGATGTTGTAGCTTATCGGAATCTTATCGACGACTTCCCAGGTCCCGAGTTTCCACTTAGCAACTGCGGATTCGACGAAGAGGCTCGTGTACGCGTAGCCCTGATCGTCAAACTGCGTGTGGAGTGGTCCCAGACCTACATTAACCTCGGCATCCTTCACATGATCGTAGTTGATGACCGGAATCCCATCCTCGTCGCCGCTGAAATCTTTGTTCTGAATCGCGGTCAAAATCTTCTCCATGTTGAAGGCGGTAGTGATGGACTGAAGCTTGCCGCTGGCGATGATGTATTTGCCGTCGGGACTGACATCGACACCGTGCGGGCTCTTGCTGCATGGGATCAGATAGACGACGCCGGGCGCTAGTTTCGGATCGACGACCTGAACGCCGCCGATCATTTTGATTTTGCCGTCTTTGACTGCCTGCTCCGCGGCTTTCCAGTTCACCGCGGCTACGTAGTCGCGGTCTTTCTGTGTGGATGTGACCTCCAGCTTTCCTGTCGCGCGTTCCGTGTTATACGTGGTCCAAAAAGCCCAGCCTTCGCTCGGGCCTTTCCCGGTCGAGCCAAGATCGAAGTCAAAAGGCGGCATCAGAATTTGCCAGCCCACACTCATCTCGCCGGATTGTGGATTGATGGCGATGCCGGCGACGACGCCGTTGTATCCGGTCGCGTAATTCTCAATCGGCTGATACGTACCTTTCGGCAGGGGGATGGAGAAGCGCGAAGCGGCCAGCACATACTCACTGTTTGGAGTTACAAATGCGCCGCCGTGAAAGCCTGAGATATTAGGCACCGGCCCAAGAATCTGCTTGGTCTTGAAGTCGCGCAGATCGATGCGCGCCATGCGGTTGTTGGCGTTGTCATTGACGAACAGCCAGCGTCCGTCATAATCGCCTTTGGTCTGGCTGAGCGCGGGGTGATGCACGTCTCCCCAGGTATACGCGCCCAGCATCTCTTTCGTCTCTTTATCGAAGCCGTAACCCGTCGCCGGGTACGGAGCGAACACCGGAATGGTCGAAATGTGCCTCATCGAAGGGACGCCGGCCACATACACGTTGCCGGAGTGTCCTCCCGAATAAAACATGTAGTACTCATCCGTATCGCCGGGCGCGACATAAGTCGCGATTGCCGCTTCAGCTACATCGCCGCGTTCGACCCTCGGTTTCTTCGAGCAACTGACGAGAATGCCAGCTACTACCAGAGTGCAAAGCACGCCCAGACCGAACCACGTCAACTTTGTATGATTGCCTTTCATTGTGTTGCTTCTCCTTTCGAGAAACTCGAGACCTGTTTCCGAAAACTAATTACTCATTTCTTCGGCGGCTGCTGCGTCGCCTTGTTCAATGCTTGACTAGCAGCCTGCGCTTGCTGGTCCAGCTTCTTCTGATAGGCCGACTTCAGCTTCTCAACCGCCTCTTTCTTTTCGTCATCCGTAAGTTGGATCTGGGTAGAGAGTACAAGCGCCATAGTCCCCGTAGGTTTAGCCAGAAAATCTTCCAGCGTCTTTCCGAAGCGGCTCTGCACGTCAGAGACGGCAAAGGAAAGATCCGGGCCAATATCGGAAGCAGACTTAACGTCGAAAGCGCTAATCGAGTGACAGGCGAAGCAGCCCTTCTTGACAAAGAAAGCACCCTCGCCCGTTAACATCTGTTTCTCTTTTTCTGCTTCTTCTGGAGTTTGCTGTTCGGCAAGCTGCACGCCGGGCCGATAACGCGTCGGAATGTCGGCGCGTCGCCAACTCATTACCAGCAAGGCCAACGATTGCGCTTCACGGCTGTTGAAACCAAACATCGGCATGACCGTTTCCGGCACCAGCGATTTCGGATTCTGGATGTGCGCCACATGCCAGGCAAAGGCTGTTTTGACGCCCAGCATGCGTGAGTAGTCGTACTGCTCAGGCGACTTGTCTCCCACGTACGTCAAGTCCGGGCCGATAACGCCGCCGCGTCCGTTGATCGTGTGGCAAGCTCGACAGTTCTTTTCCTGGACCAGTTGCTTGGCCTGATTGATGTAATCGGCGCCGGCACTCTCGCGGTCGTAGCGATGACAGACGTTGCAGTTCATTTGCATCATCGCTTTCCGATCTTTGATCAGGTAGAGATCGCTGACTTGCTTGCCCAAGAGCGGATCATCCCAGTTCGGCGTAAAGCCATGCGCCGAATCCATGTCGGTCGCATAACCCTGTCCACCATGACAGATAGTGCAGCCGTATTCGTTGAGCGGATGCTTTTTCAGAATCTCTTGAGGGTGCGACTTAAACGGATTTGGCGCGCCTTCGAGGCCTTTCCACTCCATTCCTTCGTGACACGTCGTGCATCGATCGACGCGATTCAAATCCTTCACCCAGATCTGTTGTAATCCTTGCGGAGCTTGCGAGGCGCGATCAGGGCCAAACTTCTTCGCTACCATGTCGCGAAACTCATCCTGATAGTCTTTCCATTCCGGCGTGTAGTAATTCCAGAAGACCAACGCCGTGATGATCAGAACCGCGCCGCCGAACGAGTAAAGCAAGATCGAATCTTTCTTAAACACGTCGCTTCTCCTTAGAATTTTCGCGGCATCGTGGGCCAGCTTTGCCAAGGCCAGTACCAATTCCAATAAGGCCCGCGCAGAAACGTTCCGACAATCGTCAGTATCAGAATCCCGGCCACGATGATGAGAAAGATGATGTTTTGTTTGCGCCTTTCAGTCGCCAGCCAGACGCCCACAGCTTGCACTGGAGACTTGTCCAGATACGGCCAAAGGATGGCTGCTACAACGAGAATACCCGGCAAAATAATGCCGCCGATTAGCGCGCCGTTTATCGTGATGCCGCCGATGGTGAAGGTCGTATCCGTGACGAGTTCCTGCAACCAGAGGAAGTACCAAGGCGCTTTCGCGGGATTGGGCGTCACGTTGGGATTCGCGGCCTCTTCAAGCGGAGCATGAAAGAAAATAGTCAGCAATGCCACGACTGCGAGCGTCCCAAGCGTGACCATCACGAGTCGTCTTGTCAGGTTGGGTGACGACATTACTGTGTGCTTGTCCTCGTCAACAATTGACGTTTCCACGTGGACTGTTCTGCCGCTGGTTATCCCGAGGAGCGAGTAAGTCTTGCTCTTGATCGGCGCGACGTTTTCTTTTTTCTGGTCCAGCGAAAGCTTATCGACACAGGCGAGTCCGCCATCTTTTCTCACCCGCCACATGTGATACGAAAAAAGCAGCAGTACGCCCATGGGCAGGAAGAAACAGTGCAGCACGTAGAACCGGATTAACGTACCCTGATCGATCGTGTGCCCCCCCAGCAAGACGAACCGCATCGGCTCACCGACAACCGGGGCGGATGATGCGATGTTGGTTCCCACCGTGATGGCCCAGTAAGCCAATTGATCCCAAGGCAACAAGTAACCGGTAAACGACAGCAGCAGCGTGAATAGCAACAACACCACCCCGATGATCCAGTTGAGCTGCCGGTTCTGATTAACCGCCGTGCCGTTCTTATAAGCGCCGGTGAGAAACACACGAACCATATGCAGGAAGACGACCGCGACCATCAGATGGGCCGACATGCGATGCAGTCCCCGGAGAAACCAGCCGTACGAAACGGTGAATTCCAAA
Organism: Pyrinomonadaceae bacterium; assembly: GCA_036395055.1. Classification (GTDB taxonomy): domain Bacteria; phylum Acidobacteriota; class Blastocatellia; order Pyrinomonadales; family Pyrinomonadaceae; genus PSRF01. Next base: position 4,453 of record DASWDX010000224.1, read on the forward strand.
TCCTTGACCGAGAGATAGGCGCGCTCGACCGAGGGCACGTAAAGAAACATGAGCGGGATGCCCGTCACAGTGAGGATAAGAAACAGAACCGCCGAGATGGTCCCCAGCCAGAACGAATAGTTCCATGAAAGGCTTTGACGCGTTACCTTCGCGGGAAACCAGTGCAACAAGAAATTCCTGACGACGGAATCTCCCGCCTCGCGCTTCGTCTCCGGTTGCCAGGTCCATTTGATCTTGTCCCAGCTTGCTCTGGGGTTTCTGATCTTTTCCCACGTTGAGCGTTTCGTCACCATGAGTTGAGCCTCTCGCTTAAACAGTCAATCTAAAATCCTGCGGCACAGTCTGTGACGTATCGACCACCAACTGGCCATCTTCCGGGGCGACCTCTAGTTTGAAATGGGCCAATGGCCGAGGAGCCGGCCCTGCATAATTTGTCCCATCGCCGTAGTATTTCGATCCGTGACAGGGACAGGCGAACTCAGCCTGCTCGTTAATCACGCGTCCGCGAACGTTGACTGATTTTGCTTGGTTCAAGCGCTGCATCTTCACTGTGCAGCCGAGGTGCGTACAGGTGGCCGAGATGCAATGAAAGGTATTCTTTTCGCGGAAGATGAAGATGCGCTTGTCGTCGATGAACTTCGCGCCTTCGCTGAACTGATCGACGGTACCGACCTTGAATCGCTGCGGATTCTCGTACAGCACGTTGGGCACTAATGAACGAAAGAACGCATAGGCCTGACCGCCAATTGCCAGCAGCGTCGCGCCCAGACCAATGCGTGAAATCAATTTGCGCCGAGACAGATCAGTCTTCGGGTACTTGTTCGCTTCGTCAGGAGATTCGGGTTTGCCCTGAGGTATGGCGGCGTTATCCAGCCCTGACTTCTTGCTCCTCATAGTAAAAGACCTCCATGGTCATGGCGTCGGTCGGACAGCGGATGGCGCATAAACCGCAACGAATACACTTCTCATCGTCTTTCAGCATCGCGGACAACGGTCCGGTTAACGAGATGCCCTCGTTCTCCACGATCTTTTCTTTCACATCTGGTTCTAGGTCGAGTTCTTGGAAAGGCACCAGCTTCAAACAATATTCGGGGCAGATATCGACGCAGCGATTGCACAGGACGCATTTCTCAGCGTCATAGATAGTTTGAATGTGGCAATAGAGACAGCGCTCGGCCTGACTTTTCGCTTCTTCTTCTGAGTAACCCGTTTCAACTTCCGAAATGCCGGTTCGTCGATCGAGCGAGATCGTCGGCGGAGCCTTACGTTCGCACTTGTCGTAATCCTCTGGACGGCGGTACGAGCGCGTCGGCAATTCGTCGATGCGAAGATTGACGACCAGTTTGGTCTTCACGCCGCGCAGATAATCGTCGATCGAAAGCGCCGCGCGTTTGCCGTTAGCAACAGCTTCGATCAAGTTGCGAGGGCCAAAGGCCACGTCACCACCGGCGAACAGACCCGGCGATGAAGTCGCCAGCGTGTCAAGATCGACTTTAATCGTTCCTTGAGGTGTCAGCTCGACGTGATCTTCCGGTTTAAGAAACGAAAGGTCTGCCTGTTGCCCGATAGCCAGAATTATCGAATCGGCGTCGATTGTTTCACTGATTTCATCGTCGTAGACTGGATTGAAGCGTCCGTCTTCGTCATAGGTTCGCTTCACGCCCATGAACTCAACTGCTTTGACTTTGCCGTTTTCTCCGATGAAGCGCTTCGCGCCACGCTGAGGCAGGAACCGGACCCCTTCGTGTTTCGACTCTTCAAACTCTTCGCGGCCCTGCGTGGTGCGCATCACCGGCATCTCTTCAAATGATTCGAGGCTCGCCATGTAAACCTCGACCGCACCAGCACGAATCGCCGCGCGGGCGGCATCTAGAGCGGTCTTCACATCGTGACCCGTTTCGTCTTCGCTGCTCGCATCTCCTTCAAGCGCTGCACGCAAAGCCATGCGTGCCGCGTCGAATGCTACGAAACCGCCGCCGATGACCAAAACCTTGCGGCCAAGATTGACGCGATAGCCGTTGTTGATGTTCAGCAGATAGTCGATCGCCTTAATAACGCCATCGAGATCGCCACCTTCAATTTTCATGTCGCGGCCCTTCTGCACGCCCACGCTCATGAAAACTGATTGGTAATCTTGCTCCTTGAGTTCCGTAAGACCGAACTGATCGTTCAGCGGCGTGTTGAGCTTGATCTCGACACCAAGATCGACTGTCTTTTGGATCTCTTTCTCGATGACGGCGCGGGCGAGACGAAACTCAGGTATGCCGTGATACATCATGCCACCTACTTGATCGGTCGCTTCAAACACCGTCACTCGGTATCCCATCAGCGCGAGATCGTGCGCCGCGGAAATTCCTGCCGGCCCAGCACCGATCACCGCCACTTTCTGACCGCGCGCAACATTCGCGCGACTCGCTTGCAGCACAGGCAAATGCCAGCGCCGCTTGTTGCCAAGCTCGCCGGCACCTTCGCGCAATTCGTCCTGCGTGTCGGGCTCCATCGATTCCACGCCGTACTTTTCAGTAACGAAGCGCTTCAGCGCGCGAATTGTGATGGGCGCGTCAATCCGTCCGCGACGACATGCGTCCTCGCACGGCGCAGCGCAGATGCGACCACAAACTGAAGCGAAGGGATTAGGCGAGCGAGCTACAAGGTAGGATTCTTTGTATTTGCTTTCGGCGATTAGCTGAACGTACTTGCCCGCATCTGTGTGAACGGGGCAAGCGGCCTGGCACGGAATCATGCCCTGCCAAAACTCGATGTCTGGTATGAGAGTCTGGTACTTAGTCATACCCGTTACCCAACTGCATTAATGAAAGACCACTAACTTGAAGCAAGAGCCGCTCCAAACGGCCAAGACCACGGCGATTTGGTTTCGATTGTGAGTTTAGACACGCCCGAGCCAGTAGGCAGTGACTTAGGTCACGGGTTTGAGGGTCTGGTGAGCGAAACTCTTGAACGCCTGTGATTGCCTTCGGCCATTTGGGAAATCTCAGAGGAGATTTGGTAACGCACGTGCGCAAAGTTACCCAAGGGTGTGTAGTTTTGAGCAGGTAACTTTTGGTGAGCGGATTTTTTCGGAGGGCAAAGGAGGTAACGTAGTTTCAGATCTCGGCGCAGAATTACCAACCCATGGAGTGACCCAGCACCACGGCGAACACCGTCATGGCGCCAAAACAAAGCTCGCGCAGCCCAAGTTTCTTAGCCGTTACTTCCTTGTCGAATCCTGAGAAACCGATTAGTGCGCGCAGAAAGAGAATCACCAACGCCGCAACTGTAAGATACGGAACTGCTGACGCCCATACGAGTCCGATTACAATCATTATCGCAATGATGTGGGCGATGATCGCTATCAGAGGCGAGGCCGGCTTGTGACGCAGGAGTCTGAGCCGCACGCGGAGATATAGAATTGTCGGGACGGTGCGCGCTCCTAAGATGAGCCACAGTCCGAAAGCCGCAGGACGCGGCCAATCTCCGGCTATTGCGATCGCGGTAGCCACCGCGCCAATTGAAATCGATCCGGCCAATTCCGCTACCAGCGCGCGTCTGCGGCCCAATGAATCGTAGAATAATTGGATGATTACGATCGGTGCCGCAAATATCAGTGGCAGCAACAGACCGCCACCGCCGATCTTGATGGCGAGTGCGAGAGCCAACGTCGCGATCACAAAATAAAGAACGGCAAAGCGTCCAGCCAGGACTGAACGCCGCGAGCTTCGACCGCGATGCCAGTCCCCAACTGCTAACTTGAAAGGATGCCGGGCGAGAAACGCGCCCGTAGCAGTCACGGAAAGAAGAAGGCCCGCCAACGTCGGCGCCAGCAGCAATCCAAGAACGATTGGCTCGGACAAAAGGCCCCAACCGCCGTGTTCCGCGGGGAGCGCAATGGGCCTCAGGCGAATACGACGAATCTTACCACTCATTTGACTAGCCGCGATCATATCTCGTGAGCCTCTGGTTGGGCGTCGCTAAATCGCGGCGGTAGATTCTGCAACTCACGCTGAATTCCCTCAACGAGCGCGCGTCGTCCGGTTGGCGTTAGAACTATTGCGGGCAAACTGTAAACCAGTTTTTCTTCGACCTCATTATGAGCCTCGAGTCGCTTGCTCACGGCAGAAATGCTTGCCCGAACCTCATCCATTAAGTGGCTCTCAGCTTCTGAATGTGCTGTGTCTTTCAGCATGCGCACGGTTTTGATCGCGGCAGCTAATTCATGCATGAAGAAATCATGGTCTGCACGAAGCTGAGCGATAGTTTTGCGCGTTGATGTTGCCCGTGGAAACTGATCCGTTTGTGCAGGTTCTTTGAGCCGTTCGAGGATTGCGGGGAATAAATGCAGGTGCTCGGCGCGAATGTGCAGCGCTAATCGCGCCCAGAAGAAATCGAGACGAGCAAGAACAGTCGCAGCGTTCGCTTTGTCGAGAGCGTCAATGAGTGCTTTCAACAATGTGTCCAGCGCCGCATGATCATCGCCGAGCAGTTCTTCCGCGCTTTGTGACTCTTTACGTGATGGCACGTTCCCAGTAGCTTAAGCATCGGTCGTCGAAGAGACTCAGCGCGAGGCGTCGAGCTTTTGCAAAATGTCTTTACGACGGGCACGCATTTCTTCGCCTAGCACCTGAATCTCACTGGCGGGTAGAACCCTTGCGGCAACCGGAAAGACGATGTTGTTTTCAAGCATTATGTGTGGACGGTAAAGGGTCGTGAGTCCACCGACGAGTCCACCGAAGCAGTCCAATTCTCTAGTGTCTGCCGAGCCATCTCGCGGAAGTGTGGCGACGAAGGCATCGAATTCCGAATGAAGCTGTTCTGCTGACCGGTGTTGAGACTCAAGCTCGGCCATTGCCGCTACCACCTCTTCTCCCGCCGATCCACCGTGCTGGCGCATTCGGGGGAACAAGGAGATTTCCTCATCCTCGGTATGCTTGACACCGGGAACAGCGAAGTGTGCAACCGCCCCATCGATGGCGGCGAACAATCGGGGAAGGGATTGGCAATCCCCAACGCGAAGGATCTCAGCAGCACGCTCCAAGCTGCTTAATTGCGCTTCTATCCGTTCGTGGCAATGCACTAGCAAGCCGAGCGGATCAGTGAAGTCCGGGATGTGCGGTTGATTTATCGTCAACATACTGCTGGTGGGCACCATTTTATTTATCCTCTTCCTGGGCGCGTTTCGTCAGAATCACAGGGAGATCATTTCCCCGTTTGTCACATTATCGGCTCAATTAGGATCAACCAGGAATGACTTATGTCACACTCCACGATAGCCTGCGTCCTAAGACTTGAATAAACGTGGTAAAGCGCGTGATCATGCTTCAATGACCATGGACAAGATCGCCGCGCTAAAGCGCTCTAAGCTTTTCGAATCCTTGGAAGACAGCACTCTTCGGATGCTGGCGCAGCGTGCCGTCGAGCGAACCTTTCGGAAGGACGAGGTGCTGTTCGTTGCCGGTGAAGAAGCCCGCGGTCTATACGTCATCGTTGAAGGAGCAGTGCGGGCTTATCGCGTCAGTTTGGATGGGCGAGAACAAGTAATTCACGTTGAGCGCGCTGGCGCAACCATTGCCGAGTTGCCGGTCTTTGATGACGGCACTTATCCGTCCACCGCCGCAGCCGAAGAAGATACAACTGTTCTATTCATTGATAAGCAGGATGTGCGCCGTCTTTGTCTGGAACATCCTCAGATCCCTCTCGCCGCCTTGAAAGTGTTGGCCGCCCGGCTCAGGCGCTGCGCTGAACTGGTGGAAGCTCTCTCCCTACGTGAAGTTGGGCAGCGACTGGCTCGCTTTCTCGTGGCGGAAGCGCACAGGAACGGCACCCGGGCAGACAATGGGACTTGGATGAATCTCACTCAAACCAATCAGCAGATCGCAGCGCGTATCGGCTCTGTGCGCGAGGTTGTATCGCGCGCTTTCACGCGTCTTCAGCACGAAGGACTGATCGTCGTCGATGGCCGCCATCTCTTAATCCCCGATGAAGCGGCGCTGGAAGCATTCGCCGATCAGCGCTGAGCATACCCAGACTCTTAGACTTCATGATTTCAGATGCCGAGTGACATAAGTCATTGTCGTATCCGGCTTCTTGTTTTAGTCTTCCGAACGCAGAACTGGGATGAGGGTCATTTGCTGGCAGCTTAACCAGAGAGGGTGACGATTGGAGTGGCGAATAATGCGGCAGATTCGGTTCACCCGGGCGAAGGACTGAAGACTGAGAAGATGCCCGGGCATTGGGTGCTCGCTCGCCTTGGCAAACGTGTGCTTCGACCGGGCGGCATGGAACTGACCCGTCGCATGTTGGCAGCACTGCAAATCAAACGGGCGGATGACGTCATAGAGTTTGCGCCCGGCATGGGTGTTACCGCGCGACTCACGATCGGGTTAGGTCCAGCTTCATACACGGCGGTCGAGCGAGACGAGGTAGCGGCGAAGATCGTGAGCGGTTACCTGAAGGAAGATCGACAGCGTTGCGTCATTGGCAGCGCTTCACACACGGGACTTCCTAATCAAGGCGCTACCGTGGTCTATGGTGAGGCCATGCTCACGATGCAGACTGACGAGACGAAGCGCGAGATCGTGCGTGAAGCTCGCCGCTTACTTAAGAACGGCGGTCGTTACGGAATCCATGAAATGTGCCTCCTGTCAGAAAACCTCGATGAGGATACAAGAAAAGAAACTGAGCGGGCGCTGACTGGCGTCGTCCATCACGGCGTCAGGCCACTGGCTGTTTCCGAATGGCGCTCGCTTTTGGAGTCCGAAGGGTTCGAAGTCCAATCGGTGGACATGGCGTCGATGAGCCTGCTGGAGCCACGACGATTGATTAGCGATGAAGGTCTTGCTGGCGCACTCCGCTTTGCTTGGAACGTCGCCCGTGATTCTGAGGCGCGACGACGAGTCTTTGAGATGCGCTCCGTCTTCAGACGTTATCGCAAAGAATTAGGTGCGGTCGCACTTGTGGCCATCAAGCGCTGAGGATCAAAGGAGTGTCTCTCGGATAGGTTACGTGTGGTTGAAGGAAGGATGTTATGAGTGAGCAAGATCAAGGCCCAGTCGAAACGGACGAGGTTAAACAACTCGTAAACTTGCTGCAATATCAAGACGCCTCTATCGTGAGCCGTGTACTGCTGAAGAACAAAGGCGGGACGGTGACGCTATTTGCCTTCGATGAGGGCGAAGGTCTTAGCGAACATACCGCGCCATTCGACGCGCTCGTTGTTGTTCTTGACGGCGAAGCTGACATCGAGATCGCAGGTGAGAGTTTCGTGGTGCGGCGAGGGGAAACAATTGCGCTTCCCGCTAATCGTCCTCATGCGGTGCGAGCGGCTACGAAGTTTAAGATGCTCCTGATTATGATTCGCGCCTAATGCTGTTACGGAGATCGTTCTTGAGTTATTAGTGAACACAGGGCGCCCCATCTTAACCCGCCATGGTTTCTTCATCTCTTTCGACAAGTCACAAATCGTCGGATCGCTGGCGTCGATGCGCCACAAGAGAATCTGGAGTGCTTCGCAGTCTGAGGCCCATTCGCATCTCAAGGGACGACCACCGGATCGAGAAATCCCAAATGACACTTTGATCTTCACTTCCACTCGTGACCCGAGCCGGTTGATGATCGACATCAGCCGATCGACGGTAAACCGTCCGAGGTTCGCGTTGCGGATGCGCGAGAAGTCCGCTGCCGCAATCCCGGCGCGGCCTTGCGCGCCGCGGACGCTTAGCCCCTCACGGTCGAGCGCTTTGATGATCTCAGCACCCAGGATTGCTCTGAATTGATCGGCATCAGCATTCTTGTGTCCGAGGTCGCGAAAAACATTTCCGCTTCCCCTCACTACTTCCAGCTTTTCGCTTTTCATCGCAACATCTCCCTAAGTCTCTTCAAACGATCCTTGCGTTTTTAGATCGAAGGCAACTAACGTGTTTGGTTTAACACCGGACACGTCGTGGCAGTATCGGTCTTGTAGTTGGCAAGCGTAACCTTCTTCATTGAAAAAATCCCTGTACACAGATAACGCTCACAAAGTCGCTCTTCCAACCTGCCAAGCTATCGGTCCCTTTTAGATTTGCCATTACGGGCAATGAAGGCAGCAGCTCTCGCAGCAATACCAACGGCGCCGAAGATAGCTGGCGGTGAATCGTGGCGGCTCGCAGTAATAGTCTTCGCCTTCCAATCAAGTCATTCCCGAAGCTTCACAGTTCTAAAAGCGCTGCGGCGCGCCGCTTACGACTCGAACGGCATCGCGCGCGATCAGCAGTTCTTCGTTTGTCGGTATAACGTAAACGGCTACGCGAGATGCGTCCGCGCTGATTTGCCCTTCACGTCCTGGGGAATGCGCCGCGTTGCGTTCCTGATCAACTTCGATTCCCAACCACGACAGTCCCTCACAAATCGCTGCACGCACTTCGGAAGAGTTTTCGCCGATGCCGCCGGTGAAGGCGATTGCGTCCGCACCGTTCAGCGCCGCAAGATAGGCGCCGATGTACTTGCGCGCCCGGTAGCAGAAGATTTCGACGGCTAGCTTGGCCCGGCGGTCATTGTTTTCATGCGCTTCATCGAGCAGCTCGCGCATATCGTCCGTCAGCCCCGAGATGCCGAGTAAGCCCGACTGCTTGTTTGAAACTTGACCGACGAGCTACCGCAATTGAGAACTAATACGTTCATTAACTTCAGCTACGACCGACTAGACTAATACGGCCATTTCCAATCGCGAATCTCCGGCATATCGTCTCCGTGCTCGACAATATATTGCTTGTGCTCGATGAGTTTGTCGCGCATGGTTTGCAGCATGTGCACACCGATATCCGTCAGCTTCGGCACGCGCTCGATGACGTCCATCACCAGATGAAAGCGGTCCAGGTCGTTTAGCACAACCATGTCGAACGGCGTCGTTGTGGTTCCTTCCTCTTTGTAACCGCGCACGTGCAGGTTTTTGTGGTTCGTGCGCCGGTAAGTTAGCCGGTGAATCAGCCAGGGATAGCCGTGAAAGGCGAAGATTATCGGCTTGTCCGTAGTGAATAGAACGTCGAACTGTTTGTCGGAGAGACCATGCGGATGCTCGCTGCGCGGTTGAAGCGTCATCAGATCAACTACGTTGATGACGCGAATCTTCAGATTCGGAAAGTGTTGACGAAGAATATCTACCGCAGCGAGTGTTTCAAGCGTGGGCACGTCCCCGGCACAAGCCAGGGCCACATCCGGCTCGGCTCCCTGGTCGTTGCTGGCCCATTCCCATATACCAATTCCCTCCGAACAATGCTTGATTGCGGCATCCATGTCGAGATACTGCAGCGCGGGCTGCTTGCCGGCAATAATCACATTCACGTAGTGACGGCTGCGCAGACAGTGATCAGTGACCGACAGCAAGGTGTTTGCGTCCGGTGGAAGATAGACTCTGACGACTTCTGCCTTCTTGTTAACCACATGATCGATGAAGCCCGGATCTTGATGGCTGAAGCCGTTGTGGTCCTGCCGCCACACGTGGGAAGTGAGCAGGTAGTTAAGCGAAGCGATGGGCCGGCGCCAGGCAATGTGACGAGTGACTTTCAACCACTTCGCATGCTGATTGAACATCGAGTCGATGATGTGAATGAATGCTTCATAACAGGAAAAGAAGCCGTGGCGGCCAGTCAGCAGATATCCTTCGAGCCAACCCTGGCACATGTGCTCGCTTAATACTTCCATCACGCGGCCATCGGGTGATTCATGTTCATCGCCGGGAAGAATTGCTTCAGTCCAAACGCGATCGGTAACTTCAAAGAGGGCGTCCAGCCGATTTGAGGAAGTCTCGTCCGGTCCCATCACGCGGAAGTTGCGCTCGTCAGCATTGAGTTTCATCACATCGCGCAGAAAGTGGCCCATCACACGCGTTGCTTCCGCTTCGACTGTGCCGGGCTTGGGCACGTCAACCGCATATTCGCGATAGTCGGGAAGCTTCAGTTCTTTCAGTAACAAACCGCCGTTGGCATGCGGGTTCGCGCCCATGCGACGGTCTCCCTTCGGAGCCAGTTCCGCCAGCTCCGGTGTTAACTTGCCGTTCGCATCAAAAAGTTCATCAGGCTTGTAACTCTTCATCCAATCTTCAAGCATCCGCAGTTGTTCCGGCTCGCTTCTCGGCTTAGCCAGAGGCACTTGGTGCGAACGGAACGTACCCTCGATCGGTTTTCCATCTACCACTTTTGGGCCAGTCCAGCCCTTGGGTGTGCGCAGAACGATCATCGGCCACTTGGGACGTTCCTTGAATCCATTCTCTCGCGCGTCTCTTTGGCTCGACTGGATCTCTGTCAAAACCATATCGAGGGTTGCGGCCATTAGTTGATGCATCGCTTCGGGGTCGTCGCCCTCGACGAAGTACGGTTTGTGGCCGTAGCCGGTGAGCAGGCTGGTGAGTTCCTCCTCGCTCAAACGCGCAAGCACGGTCGGATTGGCGATCTTGTAATCATTCAAGTGGAGAATCGGCAGCACCGCGCCGTCGCGCACAGGATTCAAGAATTTGTTTGAGTGCCAACTCGTGGCGAGTGGTCCAGTCTCTGCCTCGCCATCACCGACCACGCAGCAGACCAGCAGATCGGGATTGTCAAAGACGGCGCCGTAAGCATGGACAAGCGCGTAGCCCAACTCGCCCCCTTCGTGAATTGATCCAGGCGTTTCAGGCGCAACATGACTGGGGATGCCACCGGGGAAGGAAAACTGCTTGAACAGCTTTTTCAATCCATCCTTGTCCTGCGAGATGTTCGGATAGAACTCGCTGTAGGTTCCTTCCAGATAAGTGTTCGCCACCAGTCCCGGCCCACCATGTCCCGGCCCGGCAACATAGATGACATTCAGATCGTGCATTTTGATCAGACGGTTGAGCTGCACGTAGATGAAATTCAAACCCGGCGTTGTGCCCCAATGCCCGAGCAACCTGGGCTTTACGTGTTCGAGTTTCAATGGCTCCCGCAGCAGTGGATTGTCGAGCAGATAGATCTGCCCTACGGAGAGATAGTTCGCCGCACGCCAGTAGGCGTTCATCCGTCGCAATTCTTCAGCAGCCAGAGGTGATGCTTCGTTCATTCCGCAGTTTCCTTAATCTTGCGCAGCAGAAATGCTCATATTGTGGATTCGACCGCGTCTCGGTTTTCAAGTGCCTT